>JBIKNV010000217.1:0-5267 GCA_044358475.1 Pirellulales bacterium
TTCGCTGGGCCCGATGGGTGGAGTAGAAATCGATGTCGGAGGTGCGGCTCTTCGTCCGTCGCAGGCCCGGCGTGTCGATCGCCAGAAACGAATGGCCGTCGACCTCGAATCGTACGTCGACGCTGTCGCGGGTGGTGCCGGCCACCGGACTGGTGATGACCCGCTCCTCATGCGCCAGCGAATTGACGAACGTGCTCTTGCCGACATTGCGGCGGCCGACGATCGCCAGCTTCATCTCGGGCAGCGCGGCTGTTGCATCCTCGCCGGATCGCGGCGGCGGGAGATGCGCGAGGATCGCCTCGATCAGATCGGCGCGGTTGCGTTTTTGTCGCACGCTCACGACCAGTGGCTCCCCGTACCCGAGGGCATCGAACTCGTGCGCGTGCACGTCAAACTTGGGATCGTCGGCCTTGTTGGCCACGAGGAGCACCGGCACGCCGGCCTTGCGAACCCGGGCAGCCACCTCGTGATCGGCCGCCACCAAGCCGCTCCGCACGTCCACCATGAAGATGATCACCGCCGCCTCGGCCAGCCCGGCGGCGATCTGCCGATCAATCTGGGCCGACAGGCCATCGGGATCATCGAACCCCATGCCCCCAGTGTCGACCAGATCGACGACGCGGCCGTCGAAATCGACGCGCTGCACGAGCCGATCACGGGTGACGCCTGCGGTGGGGTCCTCGATGGCCACCCGCTTCTCGACGAGCCAGTTGAACAGGCTCGACTTGCCGACGTTGGGTCGGCCGACGATGACGACCCGAGGAACGGTGGAAGAATCAGGCCTGGACGACACGCGGGGCGGCCATGGAAACCCACGGCTCCAAAAAACGGCTCGGCCCGGGACTGCTGTTACCCGGCTACCGCAGAACCAGACGCCGACGACGGGATCAGGTCTGCCAGCAAGGATATCATCTTTTCCGAGTTGATCGGAATTTGGAGCAGCCGGCGGCGGTCATCGAACTCGGCCGCCTCCAGCACGGTATCCTGGCGGCCACTGGCAATCAGAATCGCGGGCACCTCCGCATAGAACGAGTCTCGTGATAGCTCGTTAAATGCCTCCACCGCCTCGTCGCCGAGTTCCTGGGCACTGATCAAGAGGCAGTCGGCCGGGAGCGGACGCGATGCAAACCGTGAAAGCGCCCGTCGGGGGCTCTCCGTGACCAGCACGCGATACCCGAGGTTTTGCAGAAAGCGGCGGAGTGACTCCTGCGACTTCCGGGACTTTTCGACGAGCATCACGGTCGGCTGCCGGTGTGGCCGAGCCTCGGCCGGGGCCGACGAAGAAGAAGCCGGCCCCGAAGCAGCTGGGGCCGCGGCGGCAGTTGGCTTCTGGCTGGCCGGTCTCGCCCGTGACTCGGTCGCCACGGGCTCGGCCGCTGCCTGGGACAGCAGGGCCTCCACGGCCCGTCGCACGTCGCCTGCCGACTGGAACCGTTCGTCCGGGTCGAGCGCCATCATCTTTGTCACGACATTGACGACCTCACGCGGCAGCGACGGCGCCGTGTCGCCCAGAGGAATCACCGACGTGAATCGCTGCGGACTTCCCCGCACCGTACGATCCCTCGATTCCTGCAGCGCCGAATGGCCAGCCAGCGCGAGGTACGCCAGCGTGCCAAGAAAATAGATGTCGCCCCTGACCGAATCGTTGGGCTTCCCCGACGCCCGCTCCAGAGTGGCGTAGTCGATCGTGCGCGGCTGCGCCGAACTGAGCGACTTGTCGGTCGCGGCAGCGACACCGGCGAGACCGAAGTCCACGAGTTTGGCCGCGCCCGCCGAGGAGATCAGCACGTTGGAGGCCTTCATGTCGCGGTGGGTGACCCCTTTGCCATGGGCATACTCGAGGGCCGCGGCCACCTGCCGGATGAGGTCGAGGCCGCGTGCCACGTCGAATGCCCCGCGAAGGCGGACCAGCTCCCGCAGGTTTTGACCCTCGACAAACTCCATCGTGATAAAGCTGAAGCCGTTCTCCTGGCCGACGTCCTCGATCTTGACGATGTTGGGATGGTCGAGGAGACGGCCCGTCATCCCCTCGCGCTGGAACGCGGCACATCGGGCCGGGTCGTTGGAATAGCGGTTGCGAAGCACCTTCACCGCCAGGATCGTGCCGCTCAGCCGATCGACGGCCCGGTAGACGCGGGCAAACGAGCCGGCACCAACCTGATAGAGCACCTTCGCCCGGCCGTAGAGATAGCCGAATCGTTCGCCCTTGAGAATCCGCTCAACCTGGTAGCGGGTGATGAGCTCCCGCCGGAGCAAGGCCTGAAAAAACGAATCGAGTGGCACGTTGGTGCCGCCGAGATCGGCGATGACCCGGTTGAGCTCCCCGGGATCCAACAGATCGAGATCCCGGATCCGCGTGGCCGCTTCGTCGGTAGTGGTCGGGATCACGGTGCTCATAAATAACTCACGCTCCGTTCACTTTGCACGATCGTGCGCTGGCCGCAAGGGGAAAAACTGCCCAAGACAGGAAAACGTGGCAAAACGGTCAGGCTGATCTGGAGCCTGTGCCGCAGGGGGTGGTAGAAGCACCCCCCGCTCGCGTCCCGGGTCCCCCGCCATGCCCCCCGCCCATGTTCCTCTGACGGTTTCCCGCTCCGCGCTGGCCCTCGCGTTGGCCGCGGCCTGGGCCACCGCTCCGCCTGGCGGGCGGGCCGCGGTGATCGAGGATCCGTGCGATGGCCCGCAGCCCGCCTGGTCTCTCGCCGCCGCCGACACTGCCCCTCGAGTGCTGGCCCACGAACGAAGTGCGGCCGCAGCCCGGCGCGGCAGTGCCGGAGAACGGTTCGTCATCGATGCCGCGGCCGGCACGACGCTCACCGTGGAAGTTCCGATCGGGAATGCGGGGGTGATCGATGAACTCGCAGCCGAAGCTTGGGTGCGGTCGAATCGCCCCGACATCCGGATCGCTGCGAAGGTCCGGCTTCCGCAGTTTCCGAAATCCGGGTCCGGTCGGCCTGTCGAGGTGCTCGTGCCGGGGGCGAGCACGCAAACGACCGACCGCTGGGAACGGCTCACGGTGACAGGTGTGCCGGCCGCACTCCAGCGACAACTGCCGGCCCTCCGCGCCCAGCACGGCCCTCACGGCAGCCTCGCCGGCGCCGTGGTCACGCACATCGTGCTCGAACTCTATTCCTCACCCGGCCGCTACGACGTGGCCATCGACGATCTCCGGGTGGAAGGTGTCATCGACGGCACCGCCCACGTCGGCGGGAGTCGTCATGATCCGGCCGTGCAGCCGGCCGCTGCCGTCGCGGCAGCCGATGCGTCGACGGCGGTCCAGCCGCCCCCGCAGGATCCGGCAAGCGGCCTCAATCGCGGCGTGCTCGAAGTGGGTGGGCTGCCGTTCTTTCCGCGGGCGGTCGATCACAACGGCGAGCCGCTCGAGTGGATCGCCGCGCTCGGCTTCAACTGCGTGCGATTGCGGGAGCCCGCCTCGGGCGACCTCATCGAGGAGGCTCGGCGGGCCAACGTATGGCTCATCTGTCCGCCCCCGGCACTGCCGCATGTCGACGTCCGCGATCCCGATTCGATGCCGCTATTCTCTGCCAACTGGGATCGCGTGCTGATGTGGGACATGGGGAACGGCCTCGCCGAGGCGGATGTGGAGGATCTCGCCGAACGCGGACGACGCGTGCGGGCCTGCGACCAGCGGGCGGGCCGCCCGTTGATCGCCTCCGCCGATTCCGGCGTGCGATCGGTTTCCCGGCATGTCGACATGGTCGTTGCCCGCCGGACCGTGCTTGGCACCAGTCTCGAACTCCTCGATTACCAGACCTGGCTGCGAGAACGGCCCCGGCTGATGCGGCCCGGCACGCCCCTTCTGGCAAGCCTGTCGACGGAACTCGATCCGCAGACGGCTCGGCAGGCCGCGGCGCTGGCTGGCATTGGCGGCAGCGGTTTGGCCGTCGACCCCGAGAGTCTGTCGCTCGCAGCGATCACCACCGTGGCCGCCGGCGCACGGGGCATTCTTTTCACGTCGTCGCGACGGATCGACGGCAACGATGCCGAGTCGCGGACGCGGGCGGTGGCGGTGCAGGCGATGAATCTGCGACTCAAAGTCCTCGAGCCGTGGGCCGCCGCCGGTCGCTTCGCCGCTGCCGGACAGGCCAGCGACAGCGAGGTTCAGACGGCGGTGCTCGAAGCGGCCCGGGCGCGGGTCGTGCTGGCCTGGCGGTGCGTGCAGGGATCGCAGATCGTGGCCCGCCAGTATCATGGCGACGTTCCGGGCGTTGCGACGCCCCTCACGCTCCTGGTGCCGGGCGTGCCCGAGGCGCATCGCGCCTGGGAGATCGGTGCGGCCGGTCTGCGACCTCTCAAGACGCGGCGGGTGACCGGCGGCGTGTCGGTGACGCTCGAGACATTTCATTCCCAGGCGTTGCTGCTCTTCAGCGGCGAGCCGGCCGTCACGGCGCACGTGCAGGAGCGGGTGCGGGAGTTGACACCGTTGACGTTGGCGTCGGCTCGGGCGCGGGCCGCTGGCGTGCTGGCGGCCGGCAGCAGTCTGCTGGGACGACTCCCCGCCACAGCCCTCGGCGCGCTCCCGGCCTCAAACATGCTCTCCGTTGCCCAGCAGGACGCCCTCGAGGCGGAGTCGCTGCTTGCCGGCGACCCGGCGACGGCCATCGACAAGTTGCACCGCGCCATCGCGATCGGCAGTCAGGTGGAGCGACTTGCTTGGGAACGGGGCGTGCTGGCGACCGGCTCCATGGTGGCCAGCCCCCTGTCGGTTTCCGATGCCACGCTCGCGGAGCACTGGCGATTCATCGAGGCCTTGGGGGCCACGTCGCGCGGGCCGACGTTCCTGCCCGGGGGCTCGATGGAACGGCTCGACGATCTTTCCGGAAACGGCTGGCGGCATTTCGCGATCAAGGATCCGTTGGTCCGTACGGCCGTGGAAATCAACCGCGGCAATCCGTTCGACGGCGCGGCCTGCCTCACACTCCGAGCCGTCGCAGCCAACCCGGCCGAGCCGCCGGTCGTGCTCGAGACGCCGCCGGTGTGGATCACCACGCCGCCACTCCAGGCGCCGCCCGGCAAGCTCATCGAAATCGAGGCCCAGGTGGCGGTTGATGAGCCGATCCAAGGGAGCGTCGACGGGCTGCTCGTCTTCGACTCGCTCGGCGGCCCGGCCCTGGCGGAGCGGGTGGGGCAGACCAAAGGCTGGCGGCGACTGGTGCTCTACCGGATCGTGCCCTCCGACACCACCGAACCGTTGGTGGTCACCTTCGCGATGACAGGTCTCGGCACCGCGCGTCTCGACGAGGTGG
>JBIKNV010000218.1:0-5245 GCA_044358475.1 Pirellulales bacterium
GGGCCGCAGCCCGTCGCATCAGCGGGCGCTGTTGCGCAATCTTGCTTCAGCACTGATGCTCACTGAGCGCGAGACTGACGCAGACGCTGATGGGGCGCCGGCGGTGCGCGGCCGGATTGTTACGACGGTTGCAAAAGCCAAGGAGGTCCGGCCGCTCGTGGAGCGGTGTGTGACGATCGCCAAGCGCGGGCTGAATGCTCAGTCGCAGGCCAAGGAATTTTCCACCGAGGCGGATCGTGACTCGGCTGAGTGGAAGAAGTGGCGGGGCAGTGACCAGTGGAAGCGATGGGCCCGCGCGATGGCTCCGGCTGTGGCCGCTCGGCGCAGGGTGATCACGTTGCTTGGAGACAAAAAGGCCGCGCGGGTGCTGTTTGAGCGGATCGCTCCGCGGTTTTCGGATCGCCCAGGCGGCTACACTCGCATTCTCAAGCTTTCGACGCCCCGACTTGGTGACGCCGGCCCGCGGGCGGTGTTGGAGTTCGTGGGTGGCCAAGGAGCGGGAACGGTGGCTCCTGCCCCCCAGATGGCTGCGCCGAGGGGCGGCTGATTCCCTCGCATGGTTTGATTCCCTGTTGGCCGATATACTTTCGTACGAGTTTCGGTACCTGGGAATCGACGAGGGCATCATGAATCGCCACCTCGGTTTCGCGTGTCTGGCGGTCATCCTCACGCTGTGGGCGGTCGTGCCCTCCCGAGCAGCTGAGACCGCGGCTTCTGTCGACGCCGAGTCGCCATCGGGGCGTGGGAGTCGGCGACCATCAGAAGACTTCGGAATACCCCACGTCGCCTTCATCAATCATCAGATCGAGGCGGGCTGGGAAGATGCCGGAATTCGCCCTTCGCGGGAGGCGACTGACGGGGAGTGGTGCCGCCGGATCTACCTGGACGTGATCGGCCGCATTCCCAGCCTTGACGAACTCGAGGCTTTCGAAAAAGACTCCTCGTCGACCAAGCGTGCTGAGCTGGTCGACCGGCTGCTGGGCGACGAGTATGTTGACGAGTATGCGCGTCATTGGACCGACGTTTGGACGACCGTCCTGATCGGTCGCGACGTCGACAATGAGCTGGTCGATCGCCCTGGCATGCGGCAATACCTGCGTCGGTCCTTTGCCAGGAATGTTCCGTACGACCAGTTCATGGAAGAACTCGTCACGGCTGCGGGGGTCAATCGGAATGCGGAGGGCGTCGAGGAGTTCGACGGAGCAGCAAATTTTCTGAGTGGCAAGTTGGAAGAGGGTGGCGTGCAGGCGGCGGCGAAGACCGCCCAGATCTTTCTTGGTATCCAAGTACAGTGCACGCAGTGTCACGACCATCCCTTCAACAACCACAAGCAAAACCAGTTTTGGGAGTTCAACGCCTTCTTTCGCCAGGTCCGGGCGCTGCGCCGGTTCGAAGGTTCCCGAGACGTGCAGTCAGTGCAGCTGGTCGACGAGGACTTCGCCGGCGAGAAGGGCAACAACCCTGAAGAGGCGGAGATCTTTTACGAGCGGCGAAACGGCCTGATGAAGGTGGCCTACCCGGTGTTCGTGGACGGGTCGGAGATTCCCCGAAGTGGCTATCTGCCGGGAAAAATGGACGATGGCACGGACTACGGCGTGCATCGTCGGCAGGAGCTGGCCCGGTTGATGCGGGGCAGTCCGCTGTTGCCGTTGGCGATCGTCAACCGGATGTGGGGTCAGTTCCTCGGGTATGGGTTTACCAAGCCGATCGATGATTTGGGCGATCACAATCCGCCTTCCCATCCCGAACTGCTCGAGGGCCTGGCCCAGCGATTTCGCGAGCAGAGCTTCGATCTCAAGGAACTGATCCGCTGGATCGTCCTTTCCGAGCCCTACGCACTATCCAGTCGGTTTACGTCGGCCAATGCGATCGACGACCCGTCGCTTGGCGAGTCGCCGCTGTTCTCCCGGTTCTACATGCGGCAGATGCAGGCTGAGCAACTCTACGAGTCGCTCCTCACTGCCACCAAGGCCGACAGGGCGGGGGGGGAGGAGGCGGCAACGATGAAGGATCGCTGGATGTCGCAGTTCATCATCGCCTTCGGAACCGATGAAGGAGACGACTCGACAACATTCAATGGGTCGATCCCGCAGGTGCTCATGATGTTCAACGGCGATCTCACGAAGAAGGCGACCTCGGTCGACAAGGGCGGCTTTCTCAACGAGGTGGCGAAGGACGGCAGCAGCAATTCTGCCAAGATCAACGCCCTCTACATGGCCGCCCTCGCCAGAAAGCCGTCGGCTCGTGAGATCAAGACCGCCAATGCCATCATGATTGTCCGGAAAGGAGATGCCGTCGGGGCGCTCCAGGACATCTGGTGGGCCGTCCTCAACTCCAACGAATTCATCATCAACCACTAGCTTCACGTCGGCACGGCCATCCATGGCCTGCGCCGACGGGGGCGGCTCGCACCTCCGGGCGAGCCTGAACTGAAGTCACCTTTTTCGAAGGAGCATGCCGTGAACCGTTTGCTGACCCCGTTTGATGCGTCCCGGCGTCATTTTCTGAGTCACATGGCGAGCGCGGCCGCGCTCGCCGGGCCGGCGACGACCTTCACCAATTCGATCCTCGCCAACGCCCCCGACATGAAGAAGCGGCACAAGGCTGCAATTCTTCTCTGGATGGGTGGCGGCCCGAGCACGATGGATATCTGGGATCTCAAGCCAGGTGCGGCGACCGGTGGTCCGTTCAAGCAGATCTCGACCTCGGCCGATGGTGTCGCGATCTGTGAGCACATGCCGCTCATGGCCCAGCAGATGCATCGCATGGCCATCGTGCGTTCGATGAGCACCCGCGAGGCTGACCATATGCGTGGCCGGTACTACATGCACACCGGCTATGTTCCCAACCCCAACGTCGAGCATCCCAGTTATGGCGCGGTGGTTGCGCACGAGCTCGCCGATCAGATTCCGAACCTGGAAATCCCCCCCTTCGTCGCGGTCGGCGGTGGAAGCGTCGGTCCTGGCTTTCTTGGCATGACATGGGCACCGTTTGTCGTTGATTCCAACGGCCGGGTCCGTGACCTCGACATGGGGGTCGATCCTTCCCGGGTCGCCGCCCGCCTGGAGATGCTTTCGGCCATCGAGAGCAAGTTCATCGGTGAAAAACGCGGCGGGGCGGCTGACGACCACTCCAGGGTCGTCGACAAGACCGTGAAGCTGATGTCGAGCGACCAAATGAAGGCTTTCAAGGTGATGGAGGAGCCCGAGGCCTTGCAGGAGAAATACGGAAAGACTGGTTTTGGGCGCGGCTGCCTCCTGGCCCGGCGGTTGGTCGAAGCGGGAGTGCCCTTCGTCGAGGTGGATCTTGGCGGCTGGGACAACCACGCCGACATTTTCCCGACGCTGGCCGATCGCAAACTGCCCGAACTGGACAAGGCGATGAGTGCGCTCGTCAGTGATCTGGCAGACCGTGGCATGCTTGACGACACGGCGATCATCTGGATGGGTGAGTTTGGCCGGACGCCAAACATCAATGGTGGCGGCGGGCGGGACCACTGGGCCCGCAGTTGGAGCGTGGTCGTGGGCGGTGCCGGCTTCAAGCGGGGCATCGCGGTGGGTGAGACCAGTTCCGACGGTAAGGAGATCGTGACCGAGCCCTACACGTCGCAGGATGTGATGGCGAGCGTGCTCCACTCGCTGGGTATCTCGCTGGAAAAGACATTCACGGCCAAGAATGGTCGGCCGATGAAGATTGCGAACTCTGGTCGGGTGATCAAGGAACTCTTCAGCTGAGTCCGTGAAGGGGTAGCAAGCCTGAATCTGTCCCGGTATCACGATGGTCCGGGCGCATCTATTCGCTACACTTTTTGGGAGATGCTCGTCCAGAAGGTGGCGGCGCACGGGTGTGCGGCTCGGCGCTGTCGAGGATCTCCACGCATCACGAGTTGAGCACGAGGAGCGGAGTGGATGGCGGTCGACCTCGACGTTGAGACATGGACTACCGGCGACGCAGCCGACCTGTACGAGGTGGGGCGGTGGGGGAATGGCTATTTTTCCGTCAGTCCGCGGGGTACCTTGCTGGTTCACCCCGACAAAAATCCCACGGCCGGCATCGATCTCAAGCAGCTTGTCGATCGTTTGCAGCAGCGGGGTATCGATCTGCCGATCCTGCTTCGCTTCGCTGAAATTCTCCAGCACCGGCTCGGAGAGATCCACCGCGCCTTCGCCACGGCCATGAAAGAGAGCGGCTTCCAGGGCGACTACTGCTGCGTCTATCCGATCAAGGTCAACCAGCAGCGGCAGGTTGTCGAAGAGGTGCTGCGATTTGGCAAGGAGCACCGTTTCGGCATCGAAGCGGGAAGCAAGCCGGAGTTGCTCGCGGTGATCGCCCTCACCGACAACGAGACGCCAATCATCTGCAACGGCTTCAAGGACGCCGAGTTCATCGAGATGGCGATGCTCGCCCAGAAGATCGGCCGGCAGATCATCCCGGTGGTCGAGCGGTTTTCTGAACTCCCCCTGATCCTTGATTGCGCGGCACGGGTGGGCGTGCGGCCTCGGATCGGCATGCGGGTAAAATTGGCGACGCGCGGCAGCGGTCGGTGGCAGTCATCAGGGGGATTTCGTAGCAAGTTTGGCCTCACGGTCAGCGAACTCATGAAAGGCCTGGAACTGCTCCAGTCGCGAGGGATGGAGGATTGCCTGCAGTTGCTGCACTTCCATCAGGGGAGCCAGATCACCAACATTCGTCACATCAAGGCGGCTCTCAACGAGGCCTCGCGGGTCTACACGGAACTCGTGAAGCGGGGTGCCGGCCTCCGCTATCTCGACGTTGGCGGCGGCCTCGGGGTCGACTATGACGGCTCGCAGACCAACTTCGAGTCGAGTGTGAACTACAGCCTGCAGGAATACGCCAACGACGTTGTGTACCACGTTCAAAATGCCTGCGACGAGGCGGGCGTGGCCCATCCGACGATCATCTCCGAGAGTGGGCGAGCTGTGGTCGCCTACCACAGCATGCTGATCTTTGGCGTGCTCGGTGTGTCGGAGCAAGGCGGCAACGGCGTCGTCACCGAGCTTCCGGACGATGCCGAACAGCCGCTGCACGACCTCCTTGAGACATACCAGTCCATCAACGTTCGCAACCTGCTCGAGAGCTTCCACGATGCCCAGCAGGCGCTCGACATGGCGATGAACCTCTTCGCCAGCGGCTATCTGCCGCTCGACCAGCGGTCGGCCGCCGAAAATCTCTACTGGTCGATCTGTCGGAAGATCATCAAGCTCGTCAAGCAACTGGAGTTCGT
>JBIKNV010000220.1:0-5203 GCA_044358475.1 Pirellulales bacterium
GGCATCCAGCCCATACCAAAACGCCACCAGCAGCGTCGCCGCAGCGAGCCCCTGCAGCAGCCCTGCCCCCGGCGAAAACGGCACCGCCCGCAGGCAGATCGTGCTGGCCAGATGAAACGCCACCACTGCCGCGAGCGCGGGCAGCGCCAGGGCGAGGGCTATCCGCAGGGCCACCGTCGGCGCCGCGATGGCCAGGGGCATCACGGTCTCGAGAAATCCGTCGCCGCTGACCACCGTGCCGACGGGAACGGCTACGAAGCTGTCGAGCAGGCCCGTGACGACGACCAACTGGCCACCCGCTGCCAGAAATGCAGCGGCTCCAACCCACCAGGCCAGTCGACCGATGCCGGCGGTCGCCTCCTCGCTCCCCGGATCGAAGTCGTCGGCCCAGGAAAGCCCCGACACGCTGCCCAGCAGCGTGCCGGCCCAGCCGGCGGCAGCGACCACGAGTGCGATCGCCATACCGATGACTCCACCGACAACAGCCTCGCCCGCCACCACCAACGGCCACGGGACAACGACGGCCGAGCCTGTCGCGAGCGCGGCCGGCAGCGCGACGGCCGCGAGGGCCACCGCCAGAGCCAGCCGCGTGCGGACCGTCACCCCCGGAAACGCCGGCACCGTCGCCACGGCCACGGCGGCCGCCATGCGGCAGCCCACACCGGCCACGATCGCGAGCCCGGCCGCGCCGGGCAGAGTCGTGGAAGCATCCATATCCAGTTCAGAACCTTCGTGGTGGTTGGATGAATCCAGGAAGCTCGGGACAATTCATGCTTTTTTAGGGAAGCGTAACGGTCGTCCGCATCAGGTCGACCAGCCGCTCGAGCATCCAGGGCAGTGTGACCAGCAGCACGACCGCCATCGCCAACAACCGGGGCACGAGACCGACCAGTGGCTCATGTACCCCCGTCGCCGCCTGCACGAGGCCCACGCAGGTGGCCACCGCGAAGCCGACGACGAGCGCCGGCGCCAGCACGACGAGGCCGGTGAGCAGGGCCTGCCGCACGACTTCGATCAGATCGGGCTGCATCGTTTCACCGCACACTGTCGAGGAGGGACCGGACCACGAGCGACCAGCCGTCGGCCATCACGAACACGATCAGCTTGAGCGGCAGCGACACGAGCGTGGGGGGCAGCATGACCAGCCCCGTCGAGACAACGAGCGTCGCCACGAGAACGTCGAGCACCAAGAATGGCAGCAGCATTCGAAAGCCGATCGTGAAGGCCGTCTCCAATTCACTCACCAGGAATGCGGGGAGGAGCGTCTCCAGCGGCACGTCGTCGTAGGTTGCCGGCTGGCGCGGCGCCTCAGGATGCCGCTCGAGGAAGAGCAGCATCGTGTCACGATTGCCGGCCTGTTCAATCTGGGTTGCCATCCAGCGGCGGATCGGCAGCGAGCCCCGCTCGTAGGCCTGCGAGAGCGTGATCTCCCCGGCCTGGTAGGGCTCCACACCGGCCCGGTAGCTGCTGGTCCACACCGGCCACATCACCATCGCCGAAAGAAAGAGGGCCAGCGAGGTCACGATCTGATTGGATGGCAGTTGGGCCGTGCCGAGTCCCTGACGCACGAGCGACAGCACGACCGACATCCGCACGAAGCAGGTGGTCATCAACAGCACGGCCGGCGCGAGGCTCACCACGCCGAACATCAAGGCTGCGGAGAGGGTGGCATCGAGCGACCGCGTGCCGACGAGGGAGCGGACAAGGCCCCCCACCACTTCCACACTGGAGCCTTGGCTTGTCGCGGCTGGAGGCGGAACGGTGGGCAAGGCACCGGACACCATGGCAGGCAACGCGTCCTGCGGCTCCACGGCCACCACAGCCGGTTCGTTCGCCGCAGCGGGCGCGTCGTCGGCCCGTGTCGGACTGGCTGCCAGCAGGGCCAGGGCCACCAGCAATCCCGCCGCTGACGCGGCACGACCGGCCGGCCGCAGCGGCGGATGCTGACCACGACAGGCTCGGGCGATGCATTCGGTGGCCTCGGCATCGGTGATTTCGGCGAGGGTCTGGCAGCCACCCGACGACACGCTGACCAGCAACGTCTTGGGCCCAAAGCGCACGACCCGCACCGGATGCGGGCCGCCGAGAGAGCTGGTGCCGAGCACCTCGAATACGTCCGGGGGGAGCATCATCACGCGCGGCATTGCAAATCGTCGCATCGCGATCAGCCCCGCGGTCACGACCGCCAGGAGCACTGCCACCCGCCAGTCGAAGAGCGTGGCCGGCTGCCGAGGGTGATTCCCGGCGGCCTGCGGCTCACTCGTGTCGACCGCCTCGGCGGGCTGCTCGAGCGGCACGGCCGGCAGTTCCCGCGGAGGGGGTTCCGCCGCTGCCGATACCGTCGCCAGCAGCGCGACCGCCAGCATCGGCACCCGCAGCCAAGCGTTTCGCAGCATCATGCCGCCACCCGCTCCAGTGGCTCCCGATCAGCGACGGGGCTGCGGGAAAACCGCGGCTCCGAGGCGTTGCCGCGCGAGCCGATGTGTGGAGAACCCAGCTGCGCCCAGTCGATCGAAGGATGACTGGCCTGTCGGCGACGGCCGCCGGCCCACCAGAGCCAGCCTGCCAGGAGACCCACCGCCACGCTCATGCCGGCCAGCCACTCCTGCTGCTTGATTTCCGTCGTTCCGTCGAGCCGGTCGGCGAGCGCATCGATCAGTTTCGCGACCGCCGCCTCGAACCGCGCGCGGCCGTCCGTAGCCGGTGGCGTCTGGGGCTGAGCGGGCGGCGCGACGGATCGCGAGTCCTCCAGCGCTGCGGTTGTCGCCGGCCGCATCACAGCGTGGTGCGAAGCCGGCGTGGCAAACGTGGTCACCACGACATGGTGGCCGTCGGCCGACTGGGTGGCAGGAAGCAGCGGTAGCACGTGGCGACGAATGCGGTCGAGTTCCCGTTCGACCGCGTCGGCATCGGCAGCACCCTCGGCAAAGTGGGTGTCCGGCACCGCGATGGCCACCCGAACAGTGGCCAGCACGTCGGCCGGAGGCAGCTCTGGAGCTGGCACGACAGCCGGGGGCGGGGCCACCTCAGCCGGCGCGTTGGCAGCGGCCGCAGGCTGTGGCGGCAGGGCATTCACGGCGAGGGGCGCCTCGGTCGCAGGCGCGGCACCGTACTGGGCAGCCCGTTCCTCCGGCTCGAAGTCGACGGTGACATCGACCGTCGCACCCTTCACGAAAGCGATCGCCCGCTGCACCTTCGCGAGGAGGTGCCGCTCGTGGGCCGCCCGGCGGGCCAGCAGCGGATCAAGCTCACTGAGATCGGCCGTGTCGTCGAGCGGGCCGGCGTGGACCCGTCCGTTCCGGAGGTCGGTCACGGCCACGCGATCGGCTGCGAGGCCGGCGATCGACGAAGCGACAAGTACGCGAATGGCCTCGATCCGGGCGGGATCGAGATCGGTGTCGGGCTGGGTGCGGACGCTGACGCTGGCGGTCTTCACGGAGACTGCCCGCAGGCTGCCCGAGGAGGCTGTGTTGTCGACGTCGTACAGCACGGCCGCCCGTTCGATGCCGGGCATCGAACAGATGACCAACGACAGTTCCTCCTGGGTGGCCACCCGCAGCATCTCCTCCTGCACGGCCTTGCTCTGCCAGGGGCTGTTGCTCTCCAGCGCCCGCCGCAGGCTACCGCCGAATTCCCGGGGCAACGCCTCGGCATCGACCAACGCCCGCATGTAGGCGCTTTGCCGGGCCCGTGGCACCCACACGCGGCCGTCCTCCGAACGATAGTCGGTCAGCTGCGCCCGATCGAAGGCGGCTTCCATGATCGCCAACTCCGATGACGGGAGTTTGCTCCCGGAGAGGAGTTCCACCTCTTCATGATGAGGACGGTCCTGCAGGAGCCACACCGCCCAACCGATCGAGACCGCCACCAGACCGAGCGCGATCACCTGCGACGGCGCGATCGCCCCCCGGGGATTGCTGGCCGTTGGGGGAACATGTGCATTCATGCGGTCCACTTCCTCAAACATCGGATCGGCCGTGGGGATGCTTAGGCGGCGCGACGGAGCGTCCCCGCGGCCACGCGTCGCCGCGGCAGCGACACCGTCACCGCCTTGCCTCCCTCAGGACAGCGATAGACGCGGAGTGTGCCCCCCAGCCGTTCGGTCATCGACTCAGCGGCCGCGGTCGCCATGGCGATCGTGTCGCCAGACGCGGCACTGGAATCGGCGATCTCAATTTCGATCGCGTCACCGGTCTGGACGCTCGTGATCAACACCTCACGGATCGTGGGCGCGTCGCTGGCATCGAGCGGCCCCGCTGCGGCGGCGACGGCGTCTCGGATGAGCATGCCCAGCACGCGGCGGACGACGCCGGCATCACCATCGACCGCATGGCCACGGTCAACGTCAACGAGGATCAGAGGGGCGTCAGCGGCAGCATGCTCGGGAATGGTGGTGGCGGTGAGGTTGACGATCTCCTGGATCATCGGCCGCAGTAAAAAGGATCCGGCAGGCGTAGCAGCCGTCTCTGACGGCTCGCCATGGGGCTGGCTCGCAAACGACATGGTGGGAAACTCCTGGCATCCTTGCCCGGACGGGAGCCGTGCGATCACCGCGTGCAAGCGGGCCGCATCAGCACCGACGCACCGCAAATCTCATCCATGAGCCAGCGGTTGACGTCGCCGAGAATCGACTGCGAAAGTTGTTGACGACCCGAATAGATCCGCATGGCCAACGCGGCGCCGGCGGCATGAAACAGCCGCAGCGTCCGGTCGGTGTGTCGTACGGCGGCGGCCGACGCGTTGCCATGGCAGCAGAGGAGCATCGGCAGGCGGCGGATCTCGTGAAGCCGGGCGAAGAGGCCTTCGTCGAGTGGAAACGGTCCACCGAGCGACACCACGCCACCGAAAGCTTGCGGGTGGCGGCAGGCCATGCCAAAGGCGGCCGACCCGCCGGCGCCGGCGCCGAGGAGGAAGATTCGGTCAGGATGGATGGCGACGCGATCAGTCACCCGGTCGATCGCCCGCCAGACCGCTCGCTCGAGCACGTCCACCTCGTGCGGGTTGCCGTCGACCATCGGCTCAACAGCCACGAAATTGCGAAGGCTGATCCGCCCCATGACGCGGCCGAGATCAAACGTGTCGCGGCAGGCGGGATCGGGCAGCCAGACAAGGAGCGGGTAATCGTAGCCCGGCTCGAAGCCCATGGGCGAGAACATCCGATCGCCTCCCAGCCAGTCGTCGGCCGCCACGGGGGCGGCTTGTC
>JBIKNV010000219.1:0-5203 GCA_044358475.1 Pirellulales bacterium
CCGCGAAACACCCACTGTGATGTAAACCCGAGAAACACCGCGTGCGGCAGGTCGATCACCGGCCGGTCAAACCAGAGATGCACGGCCGTGATCGGTGAGCCGGTGAGCGACTCGTCGGCCGTCGGCACGAGATCAGGCACGAGCCGCCCCGCCTGGCGCCAGGGCACGGCCACGATCACCATATCGCAGGAATGCTCGACATCACCGCACCGCACGGCCCGCCCGCGACCATCCGCACCACGGTCGAGGCCAGTGACGATCGCCCCCGTGTGGACGGCGACACCGCGTTGCTCCAACCAGCCCGCGATTCGCTCCCCAAAGAGTGTTCCCAGCGGCTCCAACGGGACGAACACATCGGCTGCCTGCGGATGGGCGAGAAACCCATCCACCGCCACCTTGCGAGCCGCCTCCACGCTGACCAGATCGATCGATTCGCCCAGCGCGCTCTCGAGCACCGGCCGCCAGAAATACTCGATCACCCGCGGTGGCTGACCGATCGCCGTGAGCCAGGCAGCCGCAGTCGCCGGGCCGCTCGTCGCCCCGACGCGGTAGCGAGCCAGCCGCAGCATTCCCAGGCCGAGACGAGTCCGCTCACCAAGCGTGAAGTGCCGCATGCGGAGAAGCAGGGGGGCCAGATGCAACGGCGCCGGCAGAAGCCGTGACGGCGTGCAGGCAGCACGGCTGCCATCGGGAGCGATGAAAAAGAGCGTGCGGTCGCGCCGCAGCGAGTCGGCGACCCCGGTCTGCCGGCAGAGATCGATAAAATTGGTGCAGCAGCCCATCGCCACGTGCTGGCAGGCATCGACCAGCCCGCCGGTGACCGGATCCTCGAACGACGCGGCCCGGCCGCCGACGCGTCGCCGGGCCTCGAAGATCGAGACGCTGCAGCCGGCGTCGACAAGCGTGGCCGCTGCGGCGAGACCTGCCAGGCCGCCTCCGACGATTGCCACCCGCGGCGCGGACGCTGCCGTGATCAGTGTCATCGCCATCCCTTCCACGGCCGCGTGCCGACCGCCAACGTCGTGAGCCCCTTGCCGATCACGACGAGCTTTGACGGCCGCACCTTGGTGGTGAAGATGGTCGTGCCGGCATGGCGAACGCCATCGAGGAGTCCGCGATAGACGCCGAACATCGCCCGAAACACCATCCGCCCGTCCGTCGAGAGCAGGGCGTCGAGATCTCGGGCCTGTTCGAAATAGGAATCGGCCCGCGCCACTTCGAACGCCGCCAGGTCGGCGAAGCCCGGCCCAATCCGGCCACCCTCGAGATCGTTCACCGAACACCCGTATGCCGACACATCCTCGGCGGGGATGTAGATGCGGCCGCGGCCAAGGTCTTCGGGGATGTCGCGGAGAATGTTCGTCATTTGGAAAGCGAGACCGCAAGCGTCGGCGGGACCGAGGGCCTTCTCCGACCGAAAGCCCCAGATGTGGATCGCGGCCAGCCCTACGGCGCTGGCTACCCGCTGACAGTACGTCTTCAACTGGTCGAACGTGTCGTACGCCTGCCGGTCGAGGTCCATCCGCACGCCGGCGAGAATGGCGCGAAGATAGTCAGCGGGAACGGCAAACCGACGGACCGTGTCGACGACCGCTCGCACGACGGGATCGTCACAGGCCTCACCGACCAGGGCGGCTTCGAAGACGTTCTCAAAATGCCCGAGCGACCGCCGGGCCGCCTCGGGGTCGGGCTCGTCGTCCACCGCATCGTCCGCCCGGCGGCAAAACGCGTAGAGCGCCGTCGTGCCGCGGCGCTTCGCCTCCGGAAGCAGTCGGATCGGCAGCGCGAAATTCGAGGCCGACTGTTTCAGCAGCGCGGCGCAGGCGGCGTGGTCAGCGGCGAGCGTGGTCGTCTTCATGCCGGTTCGCGGCTCCCCGTCGTCAGCGTGCCCCACCAGGCGCACCCGGCCAACCGCAGCTTGGTCCAGCGGCTCAGGGTGGGCCGCTGCGCGAGCGTGTCACATCCGATTCGCTCGATGGCGTCGGCAATCGCCAGGCCACCACGAACAAACATCCCGACCGCAGGGCGGAGCACGGGCGGGGCGATCTGCTCCAGCGGCAGCCCGCGGTCGAGGCATTCCCGAGCCCAGGCCACCTCCGCGCGGAGCAGACCGACGAGCGGCGGCAGCGCGCGATTGGCGTCGAGCATCGCCTCGTCCACGCCATGCCGATGCATGTCGTCGGCAGGCAGGTAGACCCGGCCGGCCAGCCGATCGCGCTTCACGTCCTGCCAGAAGTTGACGAGTTGCAACCCGGTGCAGATCGAGTCGGAGAGGGCGACCCGCTCCGGGTCGCGGCAGCCCTCCAGCGCCAGCACGATCCGCCCCACCGGATCGGCCGATCGGCGACAGTAGTCGAGCAGGGCAGGGCGGTCGCGGTAGCGGGTTACGGACTGATCCTGCTCGAACGCGTCGAGCAGGTCGGAGAACGGCTCGATCGTGAGCCGCGCCTGCCGGATCGTCTCGGCCAGCGCGACGAAAATCGGATGGTCTGGTCGGCCGGCGAAACACCGCTCGAGTCTTCCCCGCCATGCTCCCAACGCCGCGAGTGCCTCAGTCGGCGACGGCGACTCGTCGGCAAGGTCATCGCTCCAGCGGGCAAACGCGTAGACATTGGCGAGGTGCTGCCGCAGCCGCGGCGGCACGAGCCGCGTGGCCACCGTGAAGTTTTCGTAGTGTCGGCTCGCGAGCGACCGACAGAAGGCCTCGGCCTCCGGCAGTGAACCATGCCACGGCACACCTGCGATCTCCCACGCCGGCCGATCGCGGCGGGCGGCGAGAGCGATGGCGGGAGTGTTGTCGGGAGGCGAGGCGTGCGGCACGAATGGGCCCGTCTGGTCGGGAAAAACCGTCTTCACTACGATACGGGAAAGAAAGAGTTCCATGCCATGAAGATTCTGCTTGCCAGTCCCCGCGGCTTCTGTGCCGGTGTCAACATGGCGATCGAGACACTCGAGACGTCCATCCGGCTCTACGGCACTCCCGTCTACGTATTCCACGAGATCGTCCACAACAAGCACGTGGTCGACCGGTTCACTCGGGAAGGGGCCGTTTTTGTCAACGCGGTCGAGGAGGTTCCGGAAGGGGCGGTGCTGCTCTTTTCGGCGCACGGCGTCGCCCCCGAAGTGCGGCGGGTGGCCGGCGAGCGGCGACTGCGGGCCATCGACGCCACCTGCCCGCTCGTGACGAAGGTTCATCTCGAGGCGATCAAGTATGCGAAGGCGGGCTATCGCATCATGCTCATCGGCCACGAGGGTCACGACGAAGTGATCGGCACGATGGGGCAGGCCCCCACGGCCTTTACCCTCGTGGAAACGGCCGAGGAAGTCGACTCGCTGCCCTTCGGACCGAATGACAAGCTCGCCTACCTCACGCAGACGACGCTTTCCGTGGACGATGCGTCGCGGATCATCCACCGGCTCAAGGAGCGATTCCCACAAATCGTCGGCCCTCCCAAGGACGACATCTGCTACGCCACGCAAAACCGCCAAGAGGCGGTGCGGATGCTCTCCGACGAGGCCAACATCGTGCTCGTGCTGGGCAGCCAGAACAGTTCCAACAGCCAACGGCTCGCCGAACTCGCCCGCGACGGCGGCATCGCGGCGCATCTCATCGACGGTGCCAACGAAATCGACCCGGCGTGGTTCAACGGCGATGAAACGGTCCTCATCACGGCCGGCGCGAGTGCGCCGGAGAGCGTGGTGCAGGACTGCGTGGAGTGGCTGAAGTCGCGGTATGACGCGGCAGTGGAGGAACGGACGATCCGGGAGGAAGAGGTCTACTTCCCGCTCCCCAAGGAACTCCGCGCGGCAGCCGCCGCCGTCCAGCTGCCGATGGCGTGAGTTTAGCGCTGCAATTTCTTGTAGCGGAAGCGATGCGGCTCGTCCGCGTCCTCGCCGAGCCGCTCCTTGCGGCTCCGTTCGTAGACCTCGAAGTTGCCCTCGCAGACGTGCACGTAGCCATCCCCTTCGAAGGCGATGATGTGCGTGGCAAGCCTGTCGAGAAACCAGCGGTCGTGGGTGATCACGACCACGCTGCCGGCGAAGTTCATGACGCCCTCCTCGAGTGATCGGAGTGTGTCGACATCGAGGTCATTGGTCGGTTCGTCGAGCAGCAGCAGGTTCGACCCGCTCCGCAACAGCTTCGCCAGGTGCACGCGATTCCGCTCGCCGCCCGAAAGCGTGCCCACCTTCTTCTGCTGGTCGGGCCCCATGAAGTTGAACTTGGCCACGTAACTGCGGGCGTTGACCGCCCGCTTGCCGAGTTCGATCGTGTCGTGGCCGCCCGAGATCTCCTCGAACACTGTCTTGTTCGGATCGAGAGCATCGCGACTCTGATCGACATAGCCGATGTCGACCGTCGAGCCGACGGTGATCGTGCCGGTGTCGGGCTTTTCCTGGCCCACGAGCATGCGGAAGAGCGTCGTCTTGCCGGCGCCGTTGGGGCCGATGATCCCCACGATGCCGCCCGGCGGGAGACGAAAAGAGAGGTTTTCGAAGAGCAGCTTGTCGCCGAACGCCTTCGAAATGTTCTCGGCCTCGATCACGAGGTCGCCGAGCTGCCGGCTGGCCGGGATGAAGATCTCGACCTCCGAGTCGCGGGTGGCTGCCTGTTCGGCGGCAAGCTTCTCGTAGGCCGCCACACGGGCCTTGCTCTTGGCCTGCCGCGCCTTGGGCGACATCCGAATCCACTCCAACTCCTTGTCGAGCGTCTTCTGCCGGGCCGAGGCCTGCTTCTCCTCGAGTTCCAGCCGCGACTTCTTCTGCTGGAGCCACGAGGAGTAGTTGCCCTCGAAGGGGATGCCGCGGCCATGATCGACCTCGAGGATCCACTTCGCGACGTTATCGAGGAAGTAACGATCGTGGGTAACGGCGACGACCGTGCCGGTGTACTCGGCAAGATGCCGCTCCAGCCAGTTGACGCTCTCCGCGTCAAGGTGGTTGGTCGGCTCGTCGAGTAGGAGCAGGTCGGGCTTTTCCAACAAGAGGCGACAGAGGGCCACCCGTCGACGCTCACCGCCGGAGAGGTTCGTCACGGCCCAGTCGCCCGGCGGCAGGTTCATCGCGTCCATCGCGATCTCGACCTGGCGGTCGAGATCCCAAAGATTCTTGGCGTCGATCTCGTCCTGCACACGGGCCTGTTCGGCGAGCAGCTTCTCCATCTCGTCATCGGAGAGCGGATCGGCAAACCGGGCATTGATCTCCT
>JBIKNV010000017.1:0-16518 GCA_044358475.1 Pirellulales bacterium
CGACACCGGTGTGGGCAAGACCGCGGTCGCGATCGCGATCGCTGCTGAACGACGGGCTGCAGGTGTGCGGGTGGGTGTCTACAAGCCGGTGGCCAGCGGCGTCGTCTTCGATGGTGCGAGCGATATCGAGCGACTCTGGCAGGCGGCCGGCCAGCCGCTCACGCTCGCGGAGGTCTGCCCGCAGGCGTTTGCGGCGGCGATCGCACCGGTGCAGGCGGCGGCAGTCGAGGGCCAGCGGATCAACGAGCAGTTACTTCGCGATGGGATCGGCCCGTGGCGGGAGGCTTGCGAGTGCGTGGTGGTCGAGGGGGCGGGCGGACTGTTTTCGCCACTCGGAGAACAATCGCTCAACGTCGATCTGGCGAGGGATCTCGGTCTCCCGCTGGTGATCGTCGATGCAGCGCGGCTGGGGATGATCGGCCGCACGCTTACCGTCGTGCGGGCGGCGCGGGCCGAGGGGCTCGAGGTGGCAGAGGTCGTGATTTCACACGTGCAGCCGCTGGCGGGATCGCCCGATGATCCGACCAGCGAGGCCGGAATCGTGCGGAACGGCGTCGCGGAGCTTGTGCGGCGGCTCGCGCCGGTACCGGTCCGAGAATTGGGGTATCATTCCGTCCATGAAGAACGATCCCTCCGACAACCCGCCTGAAGACCGCCCCCTCCAGCAGATCGAGCACTCCACCGCGACGGCCCGCGTGCCCGACCCGGTGGGCCGCGGCGTGTTCGCCACGGCGGCGGTCGTGCTGCATGGCCCCAATGAGTTCACGCTCGACTTCATCCAGTCGATCGTGCATCCCAGCCGCGTGGCGGCGCGCGTCATCCTGCCGCCCAAAGTCGCCATGCAATTCACGGCCGCGCTCGGTGAGGCCATCGGAAAATACGCCCAGAGCTTTGGCAGCGCCCCGCGCGAGCCGTCGCGGCCGGCCGCCCCGAAACCCGACCCGGCCGGCGACCCTGCGGCTTCGAAGGCCGAGAATGCCGGAGGGAGCCCACGGCAGGAACCGCCCATCGCTGATGTCTACGGGCAGCTGAAACTGCCCGACGAGATGCTCGGCGGCGTGTATGCCAACATGGTGTCGATCACGCACACTGGCAGCGAATTCTGCTTTGATTTCGTGGCGCAGGTGTTTCCGCGGTCGGCGGTGACGGCAAGGGTCTACATGGCGGCCACGCGGGTGCCCGACTTGCACGCATCGCTGAAGCGATCGACGGGGGCCTGACACGCGTTGCGGTCAGACTCGCACCGTCTGCCAGCGGCCGCCGGCAAACCGCCACGCATAGAGCAGCCCACGAAACCAAAGATCGGCGACCATCGCCAGCCAACAGCCATACAGCCCCAGGCCCAGGCCCGGTAGCGGTGCGAGCCCTGGGATGTTGACGACCAACTCGCACAAGAAAAAGGTGAGCGGCAGCCGCACGCCAAAAAAACCGATCGTCGTGAAGAGGAGTGGATAACGGGTATCTCCCGCGCCGCGGAGGCCGCTTGAGAAGATGTGGCAGGCGGCCAGGGCCGGCATGGCAAAGGCGACCAGCCGCAGCACCGGCACTCCAGCCGCGATCACCGGCGCCTGCTCGGGCTTCGGGCAGTAGAACTCGAAGAGCGGGGTGGCGAAGATGAAAAACAGTGCCCCGCCGACCGCCATCAGGAGGCTGCCGCAGGCATAGGCTGCCAGACCGCTGCGGCGGGCCTCGTCGGGTCGCCCTGCCCCCAGGTTTTGTCCGACAAGTACGCTCGCCGCGATGCCAAACGCCATACCAAACATCTCCGCCATCGACTCCCAGCCGAGGGCGATACCATGGGCGCCCCGGGCGGCATCGCCCAATCGGTTGACGACCGACAGAAAGACCATTTGCCCGGCCACCATTGAGAGGCTCTCGGCCGCGGCCGGCAGACTGATGTGGAGCAGTCGCGCCAGCAGCCGGCGGTCGGGCTTCAGCAGCGACCGTTGCAGCCGCAGTCCCGACCGGCCACGAGCCAGCATCCCAACCAACACGCTCGTGCCGAGGGCCTGGCTAAGCCCGGCCCCCCAGGCGATCCCGGCGAGACCGAGGCCAGGCCAGGTGCCGAAGCCGCGGAATCCGATCCAGGCCAGCGGCAGGTTGGCGGCCGTGGCCCAGGCGCCGATCTTCAGCTGGGTGCGAGTATCCCCCGCGCCGGCAAGGGAGGCGTTGAGCGTGGTGGCAAGAAGCTGGAAGGGGAGCAGGAGGAGCATCGCCCGCAGAAACTGTCTGGCATACACGGCCGCGGTGCCATCGAGGTTGAGCAAGGCGAGCAGCCCATCGATGCCGACGGCGGCCAGGAGCCAGCCTGCGACGCCGACGGCGGCGGCGACAAGTACGGCCTGGTGCATCGCCCGGTTGGCACCGTGCCAGTCGCCGGCCCCGACGAGTCGCGAGACGAGGGCGGTGGCGCCGGCCGAGGCGAGGATGCCGAACGATGCAATCATCCACGAGAGATAGAAGCAGGTTGTTTGCGCCCCCTGCAGGGCGAGCTGGTCGGCGGCCGTGGCAGACGTCGCGTTGCCGGCCAGCCAGCGGCCGGTGAGATTCACAAGGAGCACGAGGGCCTGCAGCCCGACCGCGGGACCGGCCAGGCCCAGCGCCTGCACGACAGCGGACGATCGGGGCACGGCGCCGAGAACGATGGACCACTCTCCGATGCTGATGATGGCTCGCAGACCAACGGCGACAGTTTACGCCGCGCGGCGGGTCGCGGTCACCCGTCCCGCGATCGCTTCGTGTGGCAACTCGGTCTCGTGACCCAAGTATTCGGGCACGAGCCCGCGCAACACCTCCCGCACATCGTCCGGTGGGAGCGTCGCGGCAGCCCGCATCTGTTCGAGTACGGTCTCAACCGTCAGGCCCGCCGTATCGGTAAGCCTCGCCGCGCGGATCTTCAGATGGCTTGTCGTCTGCAACAATTCTTCGCCCTTGAAGAGCTCCTCGTAGAGCTTTTCGCCAGGCCGCAGGCCGGTGAAGCGGATCTCGATGTCACGGCCCTCCTCGAGGTTGGAGAGCCGGATCATGTCGCGGGCCAAGTCGGCGATCCGCACAGGCTCGCCCATGTCGAGCACAAACACCTCTCCCCCGCGGCCCATCGTGCCGGCCTGGATCACGAGCCGCGCTGCCTCGGGAATGGTCATGAAGTAGCGTTCGATGTCGGGATGGGTCACGGTCACCGGCCCCCCCTGCAGGATCTGCTCACGGAAGATCGGCACGACGCTTCCGGCCGAGTCGAGCACATTCCCAAAACGCACCGTCGAAAATCGCGTCTGGGAGTCCTTGCTGAGCAGCTGCACCACGATTTCCGCCAGCCGCTTGCAGCAGCCCATGACGCTGGTCGGATTCACCGCCTTGTCGGTCGAGATGAGCACAAACGCCTGCACCCCGGCCGCAGCCGCCGCTTCGGCCAGCCCTGCCGTGGCGAGCGTGATGTTTTTTACCGCCTCGCCCGGATACTGCTCCATCAGCGGCACATGCTTGTAGGCCGCGGCATGGAAGACCACGCCGGGAGCATGCTCGGCCATGACATCGTCAATTCGGTCTCGGTCGGCGATGTCGGCCACGCAGGGCACGATTTCCAAGGTGGTACCCTGCCCGAGCCGGGACAGTTCCCGTTCGAGCCAGAAGAGGCCGGTCTCGTTGCGGTCAAGCAGCACAAGCCGCCCAGGCCCGTGCTTGAGCAGCTGGCGGCAGAGTTCGGAGCCGATGCTGCCGCAGGCCCCCGTCACGAGCACCGTCTCGTTGCCAAGCCAGCGGCCGATCCCCTCGATGTCAGTCTGCACCGGTTCGCGGCGGAGGAGGTCGGCGATATCGATCGGCCGCGGCTGCATCTTCACGCGACCGCTCAGGATCATCTCGAAGTCGGGCAGGATCGCCGTCGGGCAGCCCACTGCTTTGCAGCGGTCGCGAAGGCTGCGCACTTCGCCGCCAATCAGCGTGTCGGAGAGCATGAGCATTTCGTCGATCCGATGGCGAATGATAAGTTGTTCAATCGTGTCGGTCGTGCCGAGCACGGCCACGCCACCGATCGACCGGCCCACGAGTATGGCATCTTCCGGCTTGGCCACGATCCCCACCACGACCCGTTGGCCCTGCGACCCGGACTGCATGCGGATCGATCTCGCCACCGCTTCGCTCGAAGGACAGGTGCCCACGAGCAACACCCGCGTCGCCTGATGGATCGACCACCGCCGCAGGAGGTTGCCCGCCTCGCAGGCCGCGCCGCGAAGGCCGCCGAGCAGCGAGATGGCAATAAACCAGTCGATCAGATAGATGCTGCGGGGGATGCCAATGTTGGCGAGGATGCCGATCGGTGCCGCCACAGCCAGGCCGGCACTCACGCCGAAGACGAGCTGCCAGAGATCGCGGAGCGTCACGCCGCGGATACTTGTCCGGCGGCCCGCCACCAGAAAGAGCGTCACACACTGGATTGGCACCACGGTGCCGAGGGCCCGGCCGAGGCTCGCCCACTCCTGGCTCGTGAGCGACCCCTCAAATCGCAACACATACGACGCCACGATCGCGAAGGCGAGCGTGGCAACATTGATCGCCTCCCAGATGATCTTGAGCCTGGAGACCCGTTCGAGTCGCTCGACGAGCCGCACGAGTGGCGTGGTGGCATTCATTACCGTGCTCCTGATGGAGTGGGTGACGTGTCTGGAGAGGTGGTCGTTGGAACGGGAGCAGAGGCGAGCCGCACCCGCAGCTGCTTGAGCTTGTTCACGCGATCCTGCACCGTCTTCGCGTCGGGCCGCCGCAGGAGCAGCCAGTCGAGGTGCTGCTTGGCGGTGTCCGGGTCGTCAAGCGCGAGCGCAAGATCGACGCGGGCCATCCGCGCAGCGTAGGCGGAAGGATTGGCTGCAATTGCGGCGGTGAGCATGGCGGCGGCTTGTTCGGCGTGCCCGAGCGCGCGCTGGAGTCTGGACGCCTCACAGAGCAGGTGGCAACGCTGCGAGGCCTGCTTGGGCGATGACGCCTCATCCGCGGCAGCAACCAGTGCCGCCAGCAAGCGTTCCCGCACCGGCCGCATTGCGTCGGCCGAGGATTGCCGCGACCAGGCTGCATCGATCGCCCGCAGACCGGCGAGGTCGGGGTCGAGCATCACGATGGCCTGCTCGGCGGAGACCTTCGTCCGCAGAAGGTTGAGGATGACATCCCGATGGTCAGAAGACACAGCAAAACACTTCCGCCACAACGCAGCCGCCCGTTTCTTGTCACCATCGAGTTCCGCTTGGCGGGCCGCCTCGAAGAGCACCGTTCCGTCGTGCGGCCGCACAGCGAGTGCCTGCTCAATGCAGCGTCGTGATACTTCGGCATCAAATGATTCGAGGAAGGCGAGGTTCGCAAGCACACACCATGCTTCTCCCGAGCAGGGGGCGTGCACGACCGCCCGCTTGGCCTCCTCATAGGACCGGAGCAGGTCGTCGAGGCCGTCACCTATGACACGGCGAAGCCACGCGTCACATGCATCACGGCTGGCAAAGCCGCCTGACAACGCGACCCGCCGCAGTTCAACGAGCGTGACCGCCTCGCCCGCAATGTGACGCGCGAGGCCAAAGCGTTCACAGCGGGCAGCGGCAAGTTCGGCCCACGCCCGTGGATGGTCGGGCCGGGCCGCCACCACCATCTCCAACGTTTTCAGTCGCTCGTCGAGCCCAGCCAGCACGGCAGACCGCTGCTGCAGGACCGCGTTCACTTTCTGCACGAGTTCCGCGGGGGGCTCGAGGGGGGCTTGAGGAGTTTCGTCGAGTTGGTCCCGTCGCTCGCGCGACGGGCTGTGTGGGGAAGGTTGATCCTGCGACGGGCTGTGCAGGGGAGCGGATTGGCCCAGTCGGTCGCGCGACGGGTTGTGTGGGGGGAGGGTTTCATCCGGTCGATCCTGCTCCGCGGCTTGCTGAGCCGCCTCGGCCACCTCCGCCGCCTCAATTGACAGATTCGCCTCGGCAGTAAGCGCCGCCCGTCTTTCGAGGGCGAGCGCCTTCGATTGCGCCACCGCCTCATCCCACTTCGGCTCAGCAATCGCGGCCGTGATCTGCCGGGAGGCGACTGTTCCCAGCAGGATCATCGCTGCCGTCGCGAACACCGCGGCCAGCGATCGGGGAACGGGTATTCTCCATGACGGAATCCAGACCACGTGCCGGGCCGCCATGCGAATGGCGCAGGCGCCGAGCACGATCAAAAGCGTCGTGATCGCGGGCACATACCAGTTGAAGTGGCCAATCGCATTCACGGCCCCCGCCACGAGGCTCGCGGTGATCGCAACCGCAATCGGCTTTTCCCGTCCCGAGCCCCGGATGAAGACCGTCACTGCGGCCACCAGCGCCGCTGCCAACGCCGCCACGGCCAGGCAAAGCCCCGGCAGCCCCGTCTCCACCGCAAGATTCAGATAGCTGTTTTCGGCATGCACAAACTGCGTCGATCCGGTCGGCGGCATCATGATTCGCGACATGTCGCCGTGCGAGCCGATGCCGGTACCAGTCAGGGGATAGGCGCGGATCGTCTGCCAGGCAGCCTCCCACACTTCCTGGCGGCCAAACTGTTTCTTCTGCAGGTCCTCGTCGACGATCGTCTCCATCCGTCCGGCAAACTGTTCCATGCCGTGTATTTCGAGCGCGATCGCCACCACGGCTGCCGCGGTGAAAACGGCCAGCCCCATCTTCGGCCGCAGGTGGCCCGACCGCACGAGCATGCCGCAGCCAAGGGCGGTGGCCACGCCGAGCGCGATGCTGCCGCCGCGAGCCAGCGATGCAAACACGGCAAAGCTGATGAGAGCGAGTATTCCTAGGCCGATGGCGATCTGCATGCCGTCAACCTCACCTGCTGGCTCGGTCTCGCGGTGCGGGCGTCTGCCGCGTGGTCGCGAGTTGCCGTGGCGAGGCGCAGTCTCCCGCTGCCGGAAGGCGAGCCACACGGCTGGCCCGGCGGCGACCGCGAGAAAACCCGCGAAGTCGTTGCGGTTGCGAAACATCGCCTTTACCAGGCCTCCCTCCTGATGGAAGGAGACGGTCGCCACGTCGAAGTTCTTCCCTTCGTGGCCCACGAACTGGATCAGCCCGTGCAGGGCGACCATCGCCGCCGCTGCCGCCACGATCACAAGCACCCGCTCGATCGACTCGATCGACCGAGCAAACTGATATACCACCAGACCCAAAATTCCCTGGGCGAGCACGATCGAAAGACCGACGGCCGTCTCGCCGGGCGTGAGCGAGAAGGTCTGCCAGGTGCCGAGTGACCACGGGCCACCCGAGTAGGCCGGGAGCAGGTCGTGGAGCCGTGGCGACGCGGCGTCGATCACATGCACTGGAAGCGCCACTGTCTGGATGCCGCCGATGACGAGCGCCGCCGCAAGCAATACCTCGCCCGGCCCCACCGTCCAGCGGGGTTCGTCTACTCGCAGCATGCGGAGCAGCCAGGCCACGCAGGCCACGAGCGCCGCGATCGAAAGCGCGGCATAGCCTGCCGGATGCCGCCCCCCCACCGCAAAGGGCACCACAAAAAGCGCAATCACCGCGGCCGCATCAAAGATCAAGCCATCAGGTTCGTCCCGCTGCGATGCGTGGTGCGGTTGGCCCCGCCACCGTGCTCGCCGAGAGGGGGTGCGGGAGATGCCGAGCATGGTCATGCGGCCCTCGAGCGTCGTGGACGGAGATATTCCTCGTCGTCGTCATCCCCCCCACTCCGCTCATCCTCAGCCTCGTAGCCTTCGTCGCCATCATCGTCGTCGAGGCCATAGGCATCGCCGTACCCGTACCCGTACCCGTAGCCATACCCATACCCGTAGCCATAGCCCTGCTGCTCGATGCCCACGGCGTTCACGACCGTGCCAAGAAGGTTCACGCCAAACATCCGCAGCGTCTCGACCGCGCGGATGAGCATGCGACGGCGGTTCTTCTCGGGTCGGATCACCATCACGAGCCCATCGCACAACCGCCCGATCGCTGCGGCATCGGTACCGGCCAGGATCGGTGGCGCGTCGACGATTACCTGGTCGTAGTTGGCCTCGGCCCAGGAGAGCAGTTCGGCAAACCGCTCGCCCAAAAGCAACTCGCCTGGGTTCGGCGGACGACGGCCAGCGGGGATGATGTCAATCGGCACCGAGCCCGAGGGCCTCGCAAGGGATGCGGCCGTGGCGGCGATGTCGCCCACGCCGCGAAGCAGATCAGAGAGACCGGTCTCGCCACGGCGGCTCACGAGCTTCGTGAGCCCTGGCTTCCGCATATCGCCGTCGATCATGAGCACACGCTTGCCGGCCTGCTGATAGGCCACGGCAAGGTTCGTCGAGATCGTCGTCTTGCCGTCGCTTGGCTCGGCACTCGATACAGCCAGCCGCTGCGACTCTTCCTTTCCCATCACGAGCACGGTACGCATCGTGCGGAAGCTCTCACTGGCAGCGTCGTCATTGGTGACGTGCATATGCACTCCCTCTATTCCGACGTCTTCGTCAACTTCTTCAACGTCGTCCATGGTGCCGATGGTGGCCAAGAGCGGCACATTCAACTCGGCCTGGAGTTCCTCAGGTGAGCGGGCCCGATCGTCAAGCGTGTCGATCACGAACACGATGCCCACTCCCGAGGCGAGGCCGGCGGCAATCACGGCGAGAATCGTGAGCGAGAGCATTGGGGAGACCGGCTTGAGCGGCATAGTCGGCTCACGAACAACGGTCGTCCGCACGCCGCCATTTTCCTGCCGCAGGTCGACGCTGGCGATCTGGTTCAAGAGCGTGTTGCGGAGTTCGCGAAGCCAGCGGAGGTCGTGCTCCACGATGTCGAGGCGACTCATGTCGCTAGTGAGGCCGATCGATTCCTGCTTCGCCTGCTCGAAGCTTTGGGCCAGCCATTGCTCCTGCTGCTGCGCTGCCTCCAGCCGCTGGCGGAGAATCGTGGCGATCGTGTTGGCGAGCTGGGCGTCGTCGCCGCCCATGCCGCGGGGCGCGCCAATCACGTCGAACCGGGCGAGATAGGTCTCCATCTGCTCGATCTTGCGGCGGCGTTCGATCACCTTGGGGTGGTTGTCGCCGAGGTATTCGAGCAGGGTGTCGAGCTGGGCCTTGTCTTCGAGCAGCTGCTTTTCGACGGTCACACGGGTCTGCTTGTCGCGTTCACCGAGGCCCATCGATTCGAGGAATGCCTCCTTGCCGAGCGTCTCCTCGATGGCAACAAGGCTCTGGCGGATGTTGCGGCCGCCCTGGATCGCCTCGGAGAGCGATTGGTAGGAAGCCTGGAGGAGCAGCCTTCGCTTCTGGGTCTCGATCATGGCGGCGTTCAGCTGGATCGCCCGCTCGACGAGCGGATGCATCGTCTTGCCGTCAGCCTTGATGCCGAGGTCCCCCACCCGCTGCCGCACCTCGAGAAACTCGGCTTGTTTCATCTCGATTTTCTGGTCCACCTCGTCCTTCTCCTTCTTGAGGAGATCAACGAGCGTGCCGGCCGTACCGCGGTGGGATTCATCCATGAAGGTGGCATAGGCCCGGATGATCGCGGCCACAACAGCCGCCGAGGCTTCCTGATGCGGGGAGCGGAAGCGGATATCCATCAGATTCGTCTGCTTCACTCCCTTGACGGTGAGTGTTTTGGAAAGGGCCATCGCAAGCTGATCGGCGTCGGCACTCCCCAGCAGTCGTCGCGTTTTTTCGTCGAGGAGCCGGATGGCCGACTCGAGCACTAGTGGGCTGGTGACCAATTTTTCGTAGGTAGCCATCGCCCCCGCATCTTCCCGCCCGCCGGTAAAAGAGAGTCCGAGGGATTCCCGGCTCGTGTCCACCACCAAGACCTGGGCGTTCGATTCAAAAATCCGGGGAGCGGTTGAATAGTACAGCGCCCCCAACGCCCCACAGGTCAGCGTCGTAGCAAGAATGACGACACGCCGATGCCATACGACTCGCAAAAAACGCATCGCTTGGCGAAGCGTTTCTGCAGTGACATCAGGAACGTGCTGATCGTGTTCGGGTTGCATCATCTTGCGAACGCACGGGATAGACCCGCCACCCATCAAAAGACCGGGACTCTGCCACCGGCAACAAAGCTAAAGCGGATGATCGACCGGAAGATGTCATTGAGCACCGTCTGGGGCGTCTTCTCGACACTGACAACGTCACCCGGTGCAAGGCGAATGTTGTGCTCGTTGTTGTGCTGGGCCTCGGCGACGCTCGTCTGTATGACGACGGGCTCGTTCTCGCCCTTCACATGACGTGTGATATAGATCTTGTCGGCCCATTCGTTGCTCCGCTCCCCGGCCATCGCCAGGGCGTCGAGCACGTGCACAGGCTGGCCGACAGGCATGTCATATTGACCGGGTTTCTTGACAAGGCCGATCACGCTGATCGGTGTCGGGTCGCGGGTTTCCACCCGCACCACGTCTCCATCTTTCAAAGAGACGTTGTTTCGCCCGGCTGCATCGAGTTCGGCCAGGTCGATCGTGAGTGTCTCGGGGGTGGAGGCGGCCGACTCACCAGGCGTCGGCAGCCGCTGTGGCTGACCGCCCGGCCCGGGAAGCCGTCTGATGGGAGCCATAGCCGAGGCGAGTTGAATTTCTCCTGCGGCCGGCGGTGATTCGCCAATTGCAGCCATCTGCCCCCCGGTTGGGCCATGTCGCCGCACCTCAATCGTGGTTCCGGCCTTAGCGCTGAGGGACCCTGCTGCCACGAGGGCGGCGAGGAGTGTGCTCTGACTGCGGGGCAGTTCTTGGACGCCCTGTTTTTCAACCGCCCCGATCACGGTGATCCGGTTGACCGCCTTCTTCTTCATGGTCACGGTGACCTGCGGCGCCCGGTAAAGACCCCGCTCGATGGCGGCGGCGGCGATCCGTTGTTCGGCCTGAAAGGGCTCGAGCCCCGCCAACGGCACGGTCCCCACGAGCGCGATCGTAGCAACGCCTGTATCATCCACACGCACTGGCGTGGGAGCCGCCTGCCCGCCAGACTCCAGGCCGCTGGCGATCGCCACATCGACGACGTCCTCCGGCTCGATGAGACTGCTGGAGTTGGTTGCCATGGAGAGACGGCTGAGGTCCGCTACCTTGGCGTTAGTCACCAGCGCTGCCTGATATTTGGCGGGCATGCGGGCGGCTCGAATCACACGGTTCGCGCAGCCGGGAACCATACAAGCCGCAAGGCAGCACAGAAACAAAATCGGTCGGAGGCTCGCCTGATGGAATTTCCGCACGCCGATCGATTCCGTGAGTCCCAAATCATTGCCCGCAGCCAGCAGCGGGCTTTTCGGGGAGTGGGATGTAATCGATGCGGAAAATCGCCGCTACGCGAATTTCTCCACCCATCGACTGGGCATAGGCAATCTGCGATACACGCGCAAGCCCGCCGGACTGCCCCGCTTCATCCCGCCGGCTCGCGCCGGCGGCATCTTGGGAGGCTCTCTCGCTCCTACCCCCTCAACGCGAACGGCCAGACCGACGTCATCGATCTGGCCGCCGAAATTGGCATCTCACTCTGCTGCTATCTGCCGACGGCCACGCGTCACGGTGTCGAAGGGCTCGGATTGGAACCTGATCCGATCGCGATCCCGGATCCGATCCCCGCACCGAGCAGAGCGGCAGTCGTGAGGATCGGGTAGTTTGCGAAAGCCCTCCCGAGAAACCCGCGACGAGGGGTGGAAGCCGGCCGGTAGACAGGCTGGGTCGGCTCGTACGCGACTGGCCTTTCGACGAAAAGTTGAGCTTCTTCGAGGGCACCAGGCGGCGCCGTTTCGGGGCGCCACAACCGATACGTGACGGAGTCATCGCCCCCCTCCACGACGTGTTCGCCTTCCCGCATGCCTTCGACCCGGAAACGTCCAGCGGAATCGCTCTGCACCCTGGCGACCTCTGCTCCATTGGACAGGATGCGAACATCCGTGTTCGGGACGGGATTGCCTGCGCGATCGGTCACGACGCCGTCCAGAATGGTTCCATTCTGCAGCAGCACGTCCCGCACCTCAGGGACGACGACGGTCTGAGAAAATCCCCTGATCGGACTTGCCACAAACGACAGCAGCATCACGAAAACTGTCAATCGATTCATTTTTTCGAGCGTCGCTCTCATCGTGCCATTCCTCTCGTAACGTCGTCAGGGAATCCGAAAACTTGTGACGTCAGAGCCCACTTTCTAGGCTTCGCTCCCCAACTCTCAAGGGATATCGGCAAACCACAGGGTCGTTCATGAATAATCCCGCAGGTCGGGAAAACAGGGAAGGAAAAGGGCGACTCTGACGGGATTCGGGGGGACCATTCAATGGCGACCTGGGGATCCAGGCACGATGGCATCCGTGGGGGACTTCTTTCGGACACGTGACCCTGCGGAGGGGGCGATAGTCCTTTCTTGCGTGCTGCCGCAAGAGAGACTGGGCTGGGATCAGGACGCCGGCCGGCCGCTCAGCGCCCGAAGCCGAAAAAACCCCATGGTTTCCGCCGCGCCTGGGTCCGGGTGGGACCGTCGATATCCACATCCTCCCCAGTGAATACCCGCGTCGGATTCTCGCAGCAGACAAGGGTCGCGAGGTTCTCGTCGGCCATTTCCGCAATCGCGTCGTAGGCTGCCTTCATCCCAAAGGGGCGCTTCTTCGTGTCGTGGGCATCGCTGGCGACGAAGTGGATCATCCTGTTTTCCACGCAGTATTCAGCAATCCGCTGCGGCGACGACCCGAAGCCCCCGGTGAGGCTGCAGGCGGTGATCTGGAGGAGGCCACCGGCGGCGATCACATCGTCCATCACTTCGGGCCGCTTCATGATGCCGCGATTGCGTTCCGGGTGGGAAAGGATTCCGACAAGGCCCTGTTTCCCGAGGGCATCCAAGAGGGGCCCGAGCGGGATGTAGGTGTCGTGCGGCAACTCGAGGAGCACGTGCCTGCCCCGATCGGCCAGAGTGACTACTTTCCCCTGCTTGAGCAGCTTGGGGAGCTCGGGATCGATTCGAACGTCGGCTCCGGCCAGGATCGAGACGGCGATGCCTTCCGCATCGAGCGCTGCCTGGAGCTGCACCACGCCTTGTCGGATCGCGGCAGCCGTCACGTGGGCGTTGCTTCCCAACTGGTGTGGTGTCGCAACCAGCGATGTCGTACCGTCTGCCTCCGCCATCCGCGCCATGGCCAGCGACTCGGCCACGTCCGTCGCCCCGTCATCGATGACGGGCAGGATGTGGCAGTGAATATCGGTGAACACCATGATGTCAGATTCCGTACTTGTCACTGGCTGTGCCGGCTTCATCGGTTTCCATACCGCTCGCAACCTTCTGAGTCAGGGCGTATCTGTCGTCGGCCTCGACAATCTCAATGACTACTATTCTCCGCAACTCAAACGGGATCGACTTGCGCTCCTGAGTGAAAGCGATCTATTCGCATTCCACAAGGTCGATCTGGTGGAAAAAGATGCGGTCGCCGCTCTCGTCGATCGCATTCGGCCTTTCTGCGTGATCCATCTCGCCGCCCAGGCGGGTGTTCGCTGGTCGATCACGAATCCATGGGCCTATGTCGAATCGAACCTAGTCGGTTTTCTCTCGATCCTCGAGGCCTGTAGGCACTGCCACGTCGCCCACCTCATCTATGCCTCGTCAAGTAGTGTCTACGGTTCCAATGCAAAGTTGCCGTTCGACGTAGAGGATAATGTCGACCACCCCGTGAGCCTCTACGCGGCCACCAAGAAGGCGAACGAATTGATGGCTCACACCTACAGCCATCTGTATCATCTCCCCACGACGGGCTTGCGGTTTTTCACGGTCTATGGCCCGTGGGGCCGACCCGACATGGCGATGTGGAAATTCACCGAAGCGATTCTCGCGGGGAAGCCGATTAATCTCTATAACCACGGAGAGATGCGTCGCGACTTCACGTACGTCGATGATGTCGTGGAGGCGATTGTCCGGCTGACGCGGCAGCCCGCGGTTCCAAATCCTCAGTGGTCTGGCAACTCGCCCGATCCCGCGACGAGCAATGCCCCCTGGCGAGTCTACAACATCGGCAACCACTCGCCGGTCGAACTCCTTGATGTCGTTTCTTTGCTAGAAACGCACCTGGGGAAGGCTGCCATTCGCAATCTCTCACCGATTCAGCCGGGCGACGTTCCGGCGACCTATGCTGAAATCAAGGCGTTGACTGCAGCGGTCGGGTTTACACCGGCCACGCCGATCGAAGTCGGTATCACACGGTTCGTGGACTGGTATCGGAGCTATCACGGGCTCAACAAACGCTCAGCGGCCAAGCCCCATGCGGCATGACGTTCGGGCGTTTTCGCTATCGACGCAGCATTCGCAAATCGAGTATTTCCCGTCCTAACTCGCCGCCATCCCGGCCCGAACAGAGGAAAACTGGAATGACAGCCCATGCTCGCATCGCCACAACGGTAGCAAAAAATCCCGGCGTCGTTGCCGGCACAACTCCCGCGCGACGCCTGCATGTTTTTGCTCACGGCGCAGATGGCTCGGTTCCGAGGCCGCATGACGTCGCCGTGATCGGTCTCGGATATGTCGGCCTGCCCCTGTGCCTGGCGTTTACAAAAACCGGCGCGAACGTACTCGGTGTCGATACTGATCCAACGAAGTCCAGGAACATTTCCTCGAAAAGGTCGTACATCAAGCATATTCCTGACTCCGACATCGCGGCGGCCGTGGGGGCGAACAGGTTCACGGCGACGGATGATTTCGTTCGTCTCGCTGATGCGGACGCGATCCTGATCTGCGTGCCAACACCACTCACGCCAAACCGAGTGCCGGATCTGTCGTTCGTGGACGCCACCGCCCGCTCCATCGCTCCGCATCTGCAACGCGGCCAGCTCGTAGTGCTTGAATCCACGACGTATCCAGGCACGACCGACGAGATCGTCCGCCCCATCCTCGAGGAGGCCAGCGGTCTTCGTGCGGGAACGGATTTTCACCTTGCGTATTCGCCGGAGCGAGAAGACCCGGGCAACCCCAAGAGTCGCTTGCGCGACATCCCGAAGGTTGTCGGTGGTCTCACGGAAGCCTGCCGTGATCGCGCTGCCGCCCTGTACTCGCGGATCGTGAAGGACGTGGTTCCCGTCTCGACCTGCCGAGCGGCGGAAGCCACGAAGCTGATGGAAAACATCTTCCGTTCGGTGAACATCGCGCTTGTCAACGAACTCAAGGTCATCTATGCCGCGATGGGAATCGACGTCTGGGAGGTGATCCGGGCGGCGTCGACGAAGCCTTTCGGCTACATGCCTTTCTATCCAGGGCCCGGTCTCGGTGGCCACTGCATCCCCATCGATCCTTTCTATCTCACCTGGAAGGCCCTCGAGCACGGACATCACACCCGGCTCATCGAGCTCGCCGGGGAGATCAACACGGCGATGCCCGACTACGTCGTGTCTCGCGTTATCGACGCACTCAACGACGTGGGCAAGCCGGTGAAGGGTTCACGGGTCCTCGTGCTTGGCATCGCCTACAAGGCGGATGTTGACGACGACCGGGAAAGTCCGAGCTACGCGATCATCCAGTCCCTCGAAAAGCGCGGAGCGATCGTTTCCTATCATGATCCACATGTTCCCGTAATCCGCGAGGGCCGCAGCAACCACCATGTCGCTGGCAGAACATGCGCTCCCATCTCAGGCGACCATGACGCGATCGTTCTTTGCACGAACCACCGGGAGTATGCCGAGATCGACTTTTCCGCATTCGATATCCCGTTGATCGATTGCCGCAACGCCGCCCGACAGCGGCCCACACGATATTACGCGGCATGATGCCGGCGCAGCCTGGAGAAGGACGACGGACAACGCAGATGAGCAACTTCGCTTTGATCGGTGCGGCCGGGTTCATCGCGCCGCGTCACATGCAGGCCATTCACGACACTGGGCACACCCTTGTCGCCGCAGTCGATCCCCACGACTGTGTCGGGCGTCTCGATTCGTATTTTCCGGAAACACGTTTCTTCACCGAAATCGAGCGGTTCGACCGTCATCTGGAAAAACTACGGCGCGGTCCGGAGTCGGAACGTGTGCATTACGTGAGCATCTGCACTCCGAACTATCTGCACGATGCCCATGTACGTCTCGCCCTGCGGGTTCACGCCCACGCCATCTGCGAAAAGCCGCTGGTCGTGAATCCCTGGAATCTCGACGCACTCGAGATGCTCGAGGAGGAATACGGCCGTCGTGTCTACGGGGTGCTCCAGTTACGGCTCATCGATCGGCTCGTCGCCTTGCGCGATTCCGTGCGTGCTGCCTCGGCAGGGCCCAAGGCAGACGTCTGCCTGACCTACATCACGCGTCGCGGAGCCTGGTATGACGTCTCCTGGAAGGGAGACGCGGCGAAGTCGGGTGGCGTAGCGATGAACATTGGCGTCCACTTTTTCGACCTGCTGCTCTGGGTGTTCGGCGGGGTGGAACGTGTGGCGGTGCACCACCGCTCCCCGCGGCAGATGGCGGGGATGCTCGAGATGGAGCGGGCTCGCGTGCGCTGGTTTCTGTCGGTTAACGAAGAGGACCTGCCCGCTGCCACGCGTCATCAGGGGAAGTTTGCGTTCCGATCGATGACAATCGACGGAGAGGAGATCGAATTTTCCGACGGCTTCACCG
>JBIKNV010000222.1:0-5165 GCA_044358475.1 Pirellulales bacterium
CCAGCTCGGCGAGCTGTACACCCCTCGTCATCGCCAGCCGGACAAGCCGGCCGACCGTCTCGTGGGCCGTCCGCTGGGGTACGCCGTCGGCGATCAGCGCCTCCATGAGACTCGTGGCATCGAGGTGGCCACGGTCGATCGATGCGGCGATCCGCTCACGATCGAAGGACGTACCGGCCACCAGCGGCGCCGCCACACCCAGCATCGCCTCGAGCGTGTCGATCGAGTCGAAGATCTGTTCCTTGTCTTCCTGCAGGTCGCGGTTGTAGGCGGTCGGCAGGCCTTTCATGAGCACGAGCAGCGCCTGCACATTGCCGATCGTGCGGGCCGACTTTCCTCGGACGAGCTCCAAGACGTCGGGATTGATCTTCTGCGGCATGATCGAACTGCCGGTGCAGAAGCCCTCCGGTAGTTTGAGGAAGCCAAACTCGTGCGTGCTCCAGATGATCCACTCTTCGGCCCACTGCGACAGATGGACGGCGGACAGCGAGATCACAAACGCCAATTCGCAGACAAAGTCACGGTCGCTTGCCCCGTCGAGACTGTTGGCAGCGAGTCCCGCGAAGCCGAGCGACTGCTGCACGTGCTTGCGGTCGATCGGCAGGCTCGTGCCGGCCAGAGCGCCGGAACCGAGGGGGAGCATGTTCGTTCGCTTCCGGCAGTCGGCCAGCCGGTCGCGATCCCGCTGAAACTTTTCACACCACGACAGGAGTTGGTGGGCGGCGAGCACCGGCTGTGCCCGCCGGAGATGCGTGTAGGCCGGAATGACGAGGTCACGCTCGCGGTCGGCCAGGCCGACGAACGACCGCTGGAGTTCGCCGAGCCCGGCGTCGATCCGGTCGATGGCCCGTCGGCAGAAGAGCCGCAGGTCGGTGGCCACCTGGTCATTGCGGCTGCGGGCCGTATGCAGCTTGCGGCCGGTGTCGCCGAGCTTGGCCGTAAGGGCCGACTCGATGTGGAGATGAATGTCTTCCTTGGTGGCCGAAAACTCGAACCGGTCGGCAGCGATGTCGCTGCGGATCTCGGCGAGTGCTGCGGCCACCGCCTCGGCCTCGGCCGCCGTCATCAGTCCACAGGCCGCGAGCATCCGGGCATGGGCGGTCGACCCATCGATGTCGTCATCGGCCAGCCGACGGTCGAACGACACGCTTTCCGAAAAGGCCTCCACCCGCTTGTCGGTCGGCTCGTTGAAGACGCCTCCCCAGGCCTTCTCCTGCTTCGGTGCATGTGACATGGACGGCCTTCTTCCTCGCGTGGGTGAATCCCTACTTGTACTTGGGGCAGGCAAAAAATCCATGCCTGCTCGGTAGACTTTGTCACATGCATTCCCCTGAAGACTTTCTTGCCCCTGGTGGTCGGTTGGCGGCGCGGGTGGCAGGATGGGAGTCACGGCCGCAGCAACTGGAGATGGCCGCGGTCGTCGCGGAAGCGATTGAGGCTCGGCGGCATGCGATCGTCGAGGCGGGTACGGGCGTCGGCAAGAGCCTCGCCTACCTGATCCCCGCCGTGCTCGCCGCTACGGAAGATCAGGTCGACGGCGCGGCCGACGTCGAGCCCGACTGGGATGCCGAGGCTGCAGCCAATGCCGATGAAGCCTCGCCTCGGCGGCGACCGCGGCGGGTCGTCATCTCCACCCATACGATCGCGCTGCAGGAGCAGCTGATCGACAAGGACATTCCGCTCGTGGCAGCGGTGATGCCGCGGGAGTTTTCGGCGGTGCTCGTGAAGGGGCGTGGCAACTACGTCAGCCTGCGGCGGCTCGCCCTGGCGGTGGAGCGGGCCGGGAGCCTGTTTCCCCAGGACGCCGAGGTGCAGGAACTGCACGACCTCGCCAGCTGGGCCCGCAGCAGCGGTGACGGGTCGCTTGCCGACCTGCCGAGCGTGCCGTCGCCGGCCGTGTGGGACGAGATCCAAAGCGATGCCGGCAACTGCATGGGCCGGGCCTGCCCGTCGTATCAGCGATGCCACTACTATGCCGCCCGCCGGCGGATCCAGCATGCCCAGGTGCTCGTCGTCAACCACGCGCTCTTTTTTTCCGACCTCGCGCTGCGGCGCGGCGGCGCGAGCCTGCTGCCCGCCTACGATGTCGTGATCTTCGACGAGGCCCACATGGTCGAGGGCGTGGCCAGTGATCATCTCGGCATCGGCATCTCGAATGCCGCAGTCGAGCGGGTGCTGTCGAAGCTGTACAACGAGCGGACGCATCGCGGTCTGCTCGTCCACTACCGGATGCAGGATCTCGAAACCGACGTGCTGCGGGTCCGTCGGGCTGCCGAGGATTTTTTTGCAGACGTGAAGGCGAAGGTGGTCGGCCGCAGTGATCCGCCGTGGCGGGTGCCGAACCGTGGGCTCGTGCCCGACTCGCTGGGCGATCCGCTGCTCCGCCTGGCCCGCTCAGTCCGCACGGCCGCGGAGGCGATCTCCAATCAGGCCGAGCGGCATGACTTTCTGTCGCTGGCCGACCGGCTCACGACGCAGGCTGGTGCCCTCCACGCGTGGCTCGAGCAGGACGAACCGGGGAGCGTATGGTGGGTGGAGTCGGCCCGCTCCCGGCGGGGCCGCGAGCGGATCACGCTGGCGAGCGCACCGGTCGACGTGGGTGCAATGCTCAAGCGAGAACTCTTCGACAAGGTCGGCACGGTGATCCTCGCGAGCGCGACACTCGCCGTGGGCGGGAAGGGAGACGGGGACTCGGGTGATGAACAAAAACCCCCCGTCGATCCGTTTGCCTACTGCCAGACCCGGCTCGGCCTCTGCGATCCGCTTTCCCGGCAACTGGGCAGCCCGTTTGAGTATGCGGAGCAGGCCCGACTGATCCTCGTCGACCGGCTGCCCGACCCGACTGACCGCGACGCCTACGACAGGGCCGTCGTGGCGATGATCCGGCGGTATGTGGAACGAAGCGGCGGCCACGCACTGGTGCTCTTCACGAGCCACGCGTCGCTGGCCAAGGCGTCGGCCGACTTGGTTGGTTGGTGTGCCCGCCACAACTACCGTCTCGTCAGCCAGGCCGAAGGACTGTCGCGTCAGCAGATGCTGGCCGACTTTCGCGCGGGGCCGGCCAGTGTCCTCCTCGGCACCGATGGCTTCTGGCAGGGGATCGATCTGCCGGGCGAGCAGCTGGTCAACGTGATTATCACGAAGCTCCCCTTCGCCGTGCCTGACCGCCCGCTCGTTGCCGCGCGGATCGATGCGATCAAGGCGGCGGGCGGCAACCCGTTTCGTGACTACCAGCTGCCGGAGGCGGTGATCAAGCTGAAGCAGGGCTTCGGCCGACTGATCCGCACACACTCGGATCGGGGGTCCGTAGTGATCTTAGACCCGCGGATGCTCACCAAGCCCTACGGTCGCGTGTTTCTCGAGAGCCTGCCGCCAGCCCGGCTGGAGATTGAATCGTTCGTGGAGCCGGAATGGGAGATGTGATCCCGACGCTATTGGTAGAGCGCGAGGGCTGCGATCCGGCGGTCGATCTCGGCGAGCAAGCGCCGGGTTTCGACGCCACCGAGTCCACCGAAGTCAGCCTGAAGTGCGTCGCGGGAGATGTTCTCAGGCAGCTCCACGATCGACGGCAACACGTCGGCGCCACCCACTCCGAGTCGAACACGGTCCTGGAGGGCGCGAGCTGATTCCTGGCTCCGGGTGGCCGCGACCGCCAGTCGGATGCCGGCGGCGTTTGCCGCCATGTCGATGAATGAAAAGCCCGACCCACCGGGCGTCGAATCCATGACCTCCTTGGAGAGCCCGATCATCATCGCGCGCGGTTCGTCGGAAAGGACGGTGAGCGCGGCGCTGACCCAGAAGTGCCGGGAGAGATCGGCACGTCCGTCGAGCCGAATGCGATGACGAAGCCTGTGTCGCTCGTCCTGCGACCCGATGTCTCCACCGCGGCCGCCAACCCGCGCGACAGTGTCGTCGCCGAGGAGCAGCCCCAGTGCGAGGATCGCGGCACGGTTGGGCAGGATCGCGCTGGTTCCATGTGAGTTGTCTTCGGCATAGGCAAACGCGATCTGCAGTAGCCGCACAAATCCCTCGTCTCCATCCGGCACGTCAGCCGCCGCGTCAAGCACGTGAAGGGCTGTTCCTCGCCAGGCCTTGTACACATCGTCGGGAACGCGGGTGGAGCCGCCCCAGGCGGCGAGACCAAACGTCAGGATGGCCGGGGCGATGAGAGCAGACCAGTTGCGACGCAGGGCCAACCCTCCGAGCGCGCCCAAGAATGCCACAACGAGAATGAACACAAGCTGCGGCCAGATGGGCATCGTGCCGAAGTTGACCCGCTTGGCCGCAAGCGCGAGCAGCGGGGCACCGGCAAGCACGCTGGCTGTCGAAGATGGTGACCGCCATCCTGACAGCGCGAGGGCGAGCAACACGCCGACCAGTCCGACACCGGCACCCCGCAGGACTGCGGTCGCCACGAACCGCGCTGCCGGTTCACTGATCCCGGCCACGTCACCAGCCAGTCGCACCGACCACTCCGGCGCGCCTAGCGGCCGCGGGTCGGGAAGGAGGCAGAGCAGCACGAGCCAGAGCACGAGCGCGACACCCGCGATGCGGGGCGTGAAGAGGCGATCAGCGGTTGAGGCTGAATCCGACACGCTCGTCGTTCTCGCCCTGCCAGACGCGAATGGGAAAGGTTGAGCCGCGGAATTCTTGCCGGACGGCCAAGGATCGCCCTATCGTATACGTCGCGACGCGCCCACTCGTCGGATTTCTGGCCGACCTCCCTCCGAATGAAAGACCATGCAATGACCACCAGACGCCAGTTCGTGCGGAGCCTTCCGGCATTCGCTGTGGCGGCGCAGATCCTCGATTGCGATACGGCGTCGGCGGCCCCGGCCGCGGCCTCTGTCGCTCCGGCGGCAGGACACTTTCACCCCAAGGGTAAGCCGCCGTCGGAGTTCACCAGAGAAGTGCTGCGCACGGCCAAGCAGGCCTTGCCATTCGGTGACACGCGTGATTTCGACGAACAACAGCGGGGCCTCATCGCCCCGATGAAGGATCGTACGATCAAGAACGACGCCGGCGACGTCGTCTGGGACATGACGCGTTTTGAGTTCCTCGACCAACGGGACGAGTTTGACACCGTGCATCCGTCGATGCATCGCATCGGCCAACTCAACAACAACTACGGTCTCTACGAGGTCATCCCCGGCATCTATCAGGTC
>JBIKNV010000224.1:0-5150 GCA_044358475.1 Pirellulales bacterium
GTCGAGCACGTGGCCGTGAAAGGAGAGCAGGAAGCGATTGATGTTGAACGTATTGATGTTGGTGATGGGTAGCGTCTCGCCCGTGGAGTCGGTCCATTCCGTCGCGCTGCGGGCAAACTCGAACCACCGCAGCTGCATGTACCCGCCGAGCGCCATGCCGAAGGGAAACTCACCCTTCCGCGGATCGGTCTTGAGAAACAGCAGCCCCTTCGGCGGCGCGAGATCGGTGGCCGGGATGTACTGTGGCCGCGGAATACCGGCGAGCCGGGCGGCCACGGCCTGATCAACGAGCGCCTGGATCTGCGCCTCCTGCGCAGGATCCTCGTGGGTGAGCGCCTCCTCGAGATACTGCACCTCTTCGACGTCGGGCTCTGGCGTTGGTGCCAGGGGCCCTGCCGATTCTTCGCCCCAGGCATCGCGACAGCACACCACCGTGACGACTGCCAAAGGCAGTGTCAGCCACCACATCGAGCGTGGGCGCAGACGGAGACTGTGCATGGAAAAACCCACCCTGAGAATCGGGTGTGATTATGCCGATCCTGCAGATTTTCCCGGACAGGAAAAATAGGAGGAATGGGCAGGCAGCCGACGTCAGGGAGCCGTCTGCAGATAGGTCTGAAAAAGTGACTGGAGCCGTTGTTTGTCGAACGGCTTCACCACGAAGTCGAGCGCCCCGAGCTGGATGCACTCGCTGAGTTTGGCCCGTTGATCGATCGCACTGATCATCACGACGAGGGCGTCAGGGTGCTCCTGCCGAATCGTTCGCAGCGCCTCCACTCCGTCCATCTCCGGCATCACGATGTCGAGCGTGACGAGGTCCGGCTTGAGTTCCCGGTAGCGGGCCACCGCCTCGGCGCCGGTGGTCGCCTCACCGACGATCTCCCAACCAGCATTTCTCGCGGTGTCCTTGATGATGGCCCGCATGATCAGCGCATCGTCAACGACAAGGAGCCGTTTTTTATTGGATATGGTGTTCATGCCGTCGTTTCCTCCTGCCGCTCACAACCGTTCCTCGGGAAATCCCATAGTTTCAACGCGAATCGCTCCGGTGCTGACATCGAGGCTCACCCGCCGCCCTTTCTCTCCGCCACAACACCGGGCGAGAACCGGGATGCCGCAATCGCCGAGAATCCGTTCGACGGCGGCGACGTTCTGGTCGCCGATCGTGATGCCTTTATGAAAGGCAAACATCTTGGCGCCACCGACCACCTTGGCCGACAACCGCAGGCCACGGCGGCCGACCAAATCCTCGAGCAGGCGAATCGTCTCCGGGATGGCGGTATCGGCGTACTTGCCCGCCGGCTCCCCCTTCCCCTTGGAGTCGGGAAGCACGATGTGCGCCAAGCCGGCGACCTTCTCACGTTGGCAATAGATCGCGAGCCCGACACACGAGCCGACGAACGTGCGCAAAGAACCGTTTCCCTTCGCGACGCCGATCTCGCCCATGCCGATGGCGTTGGCGTGGAAGACCTCGCTTCCGGCTCGGGTGTCGGCCTCACTCGGCATGATCCGCCTCGGGCACGAAAATGAGCGAGCATGTCACGGGTGACCCGGCAATCAAAAAGTCGCTGTGCGAAAGAAACACGGTGTCGCTGGTGGCGCCTTGGGTCATGACGATGCCCTCCATCACCGTGGCGGCATAGTCCCGCACGAACCAGGGGGGCGAGGGCATGATGGCGTCGGCCTCACCGGATTCGGTCGGTCGTGCCACCGTGTTGAGATACGCACAACCGATGATGTTGGCCGTTTCGACAAGTGCGGACTGCTGCAAATCGCCCCAGGCACCGTCTGACTGGCCCGCTCCGGTGAGAATCATCTCCGCCAGGGCCAACCCGCTGGCGTCGTCGCAGGTCAGCACCAACAGGCCGGTGAACGGGCCGGTGATGTGCATCGCGCAGGCCACCAACGGCGCATCGACGGCGCCCAGCATGCTCACGGCCTCCGGCAGCGGCAGGGCAGCGACCTGGTTGATGGCGATCGTGGTGGGCCGACCGAGCCATTTGGAAAGAGCCGCCGAGGCCTCGACCGCGGCCTCCCGAAAAATTTCCTGCTGCTGGGAGAGCGAGTGGGCTGTCATGGCTGACTCCTCTGCGGTTGCGATGCAGCGATGGGGTCGCCGCCGACTGCCCGTTGTATCGTGTCGAGGCAGTTGGCAACATCCAGCAGCAGGCAGACCGATCCGTCGCCGAGAGTGCTCGCGCCGCCGAGTCCACGGACGTGGGCGAATTGCTCGTCGAGGGGTTTGACCACGATATCCTGCCCGCCGAGCAGGGCGTCGACCCGCAGTCCCAGCAACCGCTGATTCGCGGTCAAGATCACCACCGTTTCCGCCCCACTGCTCGGCACGGCTGGCTCACCCGACCACGAGAAGAGGTCGTCGGCCGTCACCACGGGAAGCATTTCGCCGCGGATGTCACAGATGTGCCGGCCATTGACGCGGACCTTCGCATGGCTCGCGACCGAGACAATTTCGCGGACATTCTCGATCGGCACCGCCACCACGCCGTGCGGCAATCGGAAGAGCATGCACCGCGTGATGGTCAGTGTCAGTGGGAGCCGAATCGTGAAGCGGGTGCCCACGCCGCCGGCCGACTCCACGTCGATCGAGCCGTTGAGGGCGGCAATCTTCGTGCGAACGATGTCCATGCCCACACCGCGGCCGGAAATGTCGCTCACGGCGCGGGCTGTGCTGAATCCCGGCTGCCAGATGAGTTCGATGAGGTCGCGTTCGGCCAGTGTTTCCACCGTGTCGGCGGCGAGAAGGCCTCGATCGACGGCGATCTCTCCGACGCGAGTTGTATCGATGCCACCGCCGTCGTCCTCGACGGTGATGAACACGCTATTGCCCCGATGGGCTGCCGAGAGTCGCACCGTGGCGACCTCGGGCTTGCCGTGCCGCAGCCGCACATCGACCGGCTCGATGCCGTGATCGATGCAGTTGCGCACGAGGTGGTTGAGCGGGTCACCGATCTCGTCGATCATCCGCTTGTCGAGTTCGGTTTTCTCACCGACCAGTTCGAGATGAACCCGCTTGCCAAGTTCACGGGCGATGTCGCGAACGGTGCGTCGGAAGCGGTTGAACAGCGGCCCCACCGGCACCATCCGGGTGTTGAGGACCCCCCGCTGCAGGCTGTTGGACACCCGGGTGAGCTGGTCAATCGCCGCCGTCAACTCCGCAAACCGCTGCCGACTGTCATCCCACAGCCGGGCCTGCTGATGCAGCGACTCGATCTGTTCGAGGACATCGGCGACGGTCCCTGCCGCTGCCGTGTCGATGTTGCCGCGGAGATGCTCCAGCGAATCGATCACGGTCTGCGTGCGACCGGCCAGTGTCGTCTTGCCGAACGCAGGAGCCATGTCGCCAGCCAGCTGCGCCAGCCGCGCGCGATTGACCACGAGCTCGCCGGTCAGGTTCAAGAGTACATCGAGGCGATCGACGTCAACCCGAACCGTTTCCACGAGACCGGTCGACCCCCGACCTCTGTCATTACTGGCGGACTGAGCGACCAAAAGGTCGGCTCCCGGCTCACCGGAATCCTCCACGACAACCGCCTCGCCCGCGCGGGGAGCCGAGTCTTCCCTGGCGCCCTGATCGTCGTCCGCAAGCGGCTGCGAAGCCGCTTGCGTGCCCGGCGGCACCGACTCGATGAGCGTGTGCTCCACACCGTCCGCGCGACAGGCGAGTTCCATATCGTCGAATGACGCATTCGAGAGAAGCACCGCCTCAAATCCCGGCAGCCCCACGCTCCCGGGCAGGGTCGACCGGGGAGGCTCCAGATCGGCGACCGTGCCAAGTTGCTCGAGCCGCGTCAGGATCAACTCGGCTTTCATCTCCGCCATCGGCAACGCCGCAGCGAACCGCACCCGGATCCGCCAAAAGCTTCCCTCCCCCTTCGGCACGGAGGCGGCATCGTCGGCGCCAGCATCATCAGCGTTATCACGTGATGAACCTTGCCCGGCTGGCCCATCGTCTGCAGGCGATGGCGACGGCGCTCGCTCCAATGCCTTGACCTGGTCGAGCAGGTCGCCCGCGCTCTCGAGCGGTTCGCCCATCCGCAAGTGCTCGTTGCACGTCCGCAGGAAGTCGATGCAGCGAAGGACCACGTTCATCACCTCGCCATCGAGCACTCGCCGTCCTGAGCGGAGACGCTCGAAGTGCGACTCCAAGTGATGGGTGAGTGTCGTGATGCGGTCGAGCCCGAGCAGTGCCGACGAGCCCTTGATCGAGTGGATCAGCCGAAATGCCTCGTTGAGCCCAGAACCATCGGCGGGATCGGCCTCGAGGGCCAGAAGCGTGTTCACGAGCGCATCGAGCTGCTCCCCGGTCTCGTCGAGGTAGAGCCGCAGATACTCCCCCATCTCGTCCGCGGGAAAATCGCTGGTCCGAGGTGCGTCGTGTTCACTCATGGTTTACCATCTGGACTTCTTCAGACGTCCGGTTTGCGGTAGACGAACGTCGTTTGTTTCTCGAGCCCGTCCAGGAGGTCGAAGATGCCGTCGGCCGGGCCGACCACCAGAAAGCCTCCGGGAGCCAGCGCCGAGACAAGATTCCGAACAGCGGCTTTTTTGCTTTCACGGTCGAAATAGATCATGACGTTGCGGACCAAAACGACGTCGTGGCGGGGTCCAGGCAGGGGCTCGAGGAGATTATGCCGACGAAACTCGCACATCTCGCGGAGCTGCGGGCGAAGCACCCAGTGCTCACCGGAAGCATCGTCCTTGAAATGTCGGCGGAGCCGCTCCGGTGAAACATGCTCCAGCGACCGACGTGGATATCGCGCCTCGCGGGCTGCTGTGAGGGCGGTTTCGCTGATGTCGGTACCGAGGAGGGAGATCCGCCAGCCGGCGAGTTTTGCCGCCGCTTCGGCAAGGCAGATCGCCAGCGTGTAGAGCTCCTCTCCCGAGCTGCAAGCGGCCGACCAGATCCGCAGGGAGCGGTCGTGCCGGCCGGCGCGGACCCGCGCGATGAGGTCATCGAGAAACGGCCCTTGGAACCACTCGAAGTGGGTGCCATGCCGAAAGAAGTGGGTTTCGTTGGTGGTGACGGCATCGATGAAGTTTTCGAGCTCGTTCGGGAGCTTTCCCGTGGTCAGCCGCGTGTAGTAGTCATCGAAGGACTCGATACCGAGTTTCTTCAGCCGTCGGCGAAT
>JBIKNV010000225.1:0-5130 GCA_044358475.1 Pirellulales bacterium
TGTGACTACGAACCCCGGGTGGGAAAGGTTCGCCCCGCGTAAAAACGGCCCGTGAGGAAGACATGAAGTATAGCCACGGAAAAGAAGGGGTGGCGACCTTTCGGTTTCGCAGCGTCCGCGGCGAAAAGTTTGACTTTTTTGTCGGGGATGCCCACATTCCCCGACACGCCGATGCCTTCATCCTCCCACCACTACCGCTGGGCCACCCCCGGAGATGTCAACGCCTTCTTTGGCCTCTCCCTCGACAACCTGGCCGGGTTGGTGCTGATGGTATCGCTCCTGGGGGCAGCATTTGGCTTCCCCTCCCAGTTTGCCCTCGGCCACCTCGTACCAGGAACGGCCATCGGCGTCGTCGTCGGGGATCTGATCTTCACATGGATGGCTTTCCGACTGGCCCGCCGTACGGGCCGCACCGACGTGACGGCCATGCCGCTGGGGCTCGACACCCCAAGCACGTTTGGAATGGTATTTTTCGTGCTCGGCCCCGCCTACAGTGAAGCGGTCGCCACGGGCCTCGACACCGAGGCGGCAGCCCGACATGCCTGGCACATCGGCATGTGTGCCATCGTGCTGAGCGGCTTGTTCAAGATCGCCTGCTCAGCGGTCGCCGGACCAATTCGGCGGATCGTGCCGCGGGCCGGCCTCCTCGGCAGCCTCGCCGCCATCGCGCTGGCGCTGATCTCGTTCCTCCCACTCCTAGAGATCATCGCTATGCCGCTGGTCGGGCTGGTCTCCTTGGGAATCGTGCTGGCGACCCTCACCGCGCGGATTTCCTTTCCCTTTCACATTCCAGGAGCGCTGGCGGCGCTCCTGGTTGGCATGGGCATCCAAGCGATCGCAACCCGCACCGGCTGGATTCCCGCTGTCGCATCTCACACGGCGATCGATCCTGCCGCCGCGCTGTGGCCAACGGCCTGGCTCTCCGCCCTCCGGTTGGAGTGGCTGGAGGCCTTCAACGACACGCTCAAGTATCTGCCAGTCGTGATCCCCTTCGCGCTGGGCACGGTCGTGGGAGGCATCGACTGCACCGAGAGCGCCGCCGCCGCCGGCGACGAATACGACACCGCGAGGATCATCGGTGTCGAAGGTCTTGCCACGATCGTCGCCGGGCTGTGCGGTGGCGTGATTCAAACGACGCCGTACATCGGGCACCCCGCCTACAAGGCGATGGGAGGCCGCGCGGCCTACACGCTGGCCACCGCCGCCATGATTGGCACGGTAGGCCTCACCGGAACGTTCGCCTACCTCTACGACGCCATCCCCGGACCGGCGATTCTCCCGATTCTCGTCTTCATCGGCCTGGAGATCACCGCCCAGAGTTTCCATGCCACGCCGCAGCGTCACTACCCCGCCGTGGCCATTGCCTGCCTGCCCGCACTGGCCGCACTCGTGACGCTCCAGGCCGACAAGCTCATCGCTGCGGGTGCCATGCCGACAGGCACCCTGGCCCGCGATCTCTTCTCGATGCGGCTCCTCGCCTCGGGCTTCATTCTCACGAGCCTCCTGTGGGCCGGACTCGTCACCGCGCTCATCGACCGCAGGCTGGCCGCCGCCGCCGGCTGGTGCGCCGCGTCAGCCGCACTGGCCATCTGTGGAGCGATCCACTCCCCTTTCCCCGACGGCAGGCTGCTCGCGCCGTGGGCGATCGGGGCTCTGCCGGCCGAGGCGGCCGGGCGTGGCCCGATCGAAATGGCTGCGGCGTATGGGCTTCTGGCCGTGGTCTTCCTCGGCTGGTCGGCCTTGGACCGCGGCCGCGATCACTCGAGGCCGTAGGCGCCGGCCATCGGTACGTCGAGACCGGTGCGGCTGGCGAACTGCGTTCGCGACAGGAACCGCGGCTCGAGGTTGAACGTCACGCCAACGTTGTTGCGGCTGTAGTCGACGTTGAACCCGAACGTCATCAGGAACGATTCCCCAATCCGCACCAGTTGGAATTGCTGGCCAATGTTGCGGCCGGTGAGATCGAGCGCCGTGCCGAACGAACTCGCCCACTTGGGACTCATGCGGTAGGTGTAGGACCCGGTGAGCACGCTGGCGCTGATCGGTCCGCCGAACTCGTTGAACCCGATGTAGAAGCTGCCGCGTGGCGTGCGATTGAGGAAGGCACCGACCGTATAGAGTTGCTGCCCACCACTGAAGAAGTCGACATCGGCCGACGAGAGGATCGTCGTGCGGTCGCCGACATGCCAGCGGAAGTCATACTGCCACAGACCCATCACCTGGCCGAAGTTCTGACTCGTGTCAGGAAACAGTTCGCCGTCGATGTCGAGCGTGATCCAGTCGATGATCCGCCGATTCCCCATCGGTCCGCGCTTCGTCTGCCACCGCTGGTGGGCACCGAGCCGGAAGGCCGTCAGGTCGTCGACCAATTCAGTCGGGCCAGTGACCCAGCTGCCAAGCCCGCGGCGGATCGCGTAGGTCCGCGGGTCGTATTTATTGTCGGGACCGAAAATGAAGGGGGCCGGCAGCGGCGTGACCTGTCCGGGCACGGCACCGTAATCCCAGTCGGGAATGTTGCGGCGATACTGGTTGATCGTGTCGTCGTCGATCTGATCGTACAGCGGAAACTGGTCGATGCTCTGCGTGGAGTTGGCATACGAAAACTCCGCTTCGAAGACCACCTTGTGGGCCAGTCCGTGGACATTCCACAGCTGGCTCTCGACCTCATTGTCGGTCCGCCACATCGGCAGACTCGAACGGATGCCCACCTGGCCATAGGCCCGGTCGATCGGCTGCTGAGAGAGATCCTGTCCCCAGTGCGCCAACTCGCCGAGGGCGTAGGGCACGATCTTCACCGCGCCCGCCTGGAAGGGGAGGTCGAGTTCATGCCGCGTGGCCAGCCGCTCCCCGATGACCTGGCTCTCGTAGGGCAGCAGCGTCCAGATGTTGAGCCCCTGCCCGGCGATGGGAGGCGCCGGCAATGCCTGCTGAACGTAGGACACGCCCGAGTGCTCGTACCATGAGATCGCGTCACGGATGAGCGGCTGGCCGAACGTGTAGTGGTCGAGCCGTGGCCACCACTCACTCTGCGTGAAGAAGGGATCGACACGGATGCTCGTCAAGAGCCGCAGCTCACGGTTGTCGACCGGCCGCCGCAGATCGCTCCACGTGCGCTGCTCATAGCCCTCCTCCCATTCCGCCTCGTAGTATTCCTCGAGGAAGTTGTAATCGCTGATCCAGCCGACAGTGCTGCGCGCCTGCCAGCCGCCGAAGAAACTGTCGGTCGTACCACCGAGATCCTGGCGGTGCCTCCAGAAGGCACGGCCGCGGAACGTGTCGCTCGGATAACCGGGGTAGATGAAGTCGCGGCGATAGAGGCCGAGGTTGTCGATACCGCGATCGACCACAAACCAGGCATCGGCAATCCCATTGGCCGGGGTACCGAGGCCGAGGAACTCCGGCCGGTTGTAGAGCAGCGAAGTGCCGAAGCCGGGGCCTCGGAGGCTGAGGTAGTCGATGTCGAAGTCCCAATCGACGCCCGCCGGTGGCCTCCGCACGCCAAACACCTGAAACACGTCCCAACTGGTCAGCACCTGCGTGCCAAAGATCTGGTCGTTCTTCACCTGCGCGTTGTTGATGTAAAATGTCGGTTTCTGGGCGTTGGTCGCCAACACCGGCCACCAGAGCACGGGAACACCACCGAGCGTGACCGTGTTGCCGCGACTTGTAATGAACTGCTCGTGGGCCACGGCCGGCTCGCCCGTGACGGGATCGATCATCGCCTCTCCGAACGGCCCGGGCACCGGCACCTGCTCATCGGTGAATTGCAGTTCGCGGGAGCGAAACTCCCACGTCGGCACACCCAGCCGGCTCGATGTCAGGCCGGTCCGCTGGGCGACAAACCGACTCCGATCGACCTGGCGGATCACGTCGGCCCGCAGCCGCACGAGCCCTGAGTAGTTGTCGACCGGCGTGAGTATGGTGGCACCGGTAATCACGCCACTGGATCGTGGCACGTCGTAGAACATGCTCACTGCCTCGACCACCCGCTGCCCCTGGCGGAAGACGACGTTGCCCTCCATGTAGAGCTCCAGCGGTGTGTCGGCTGACTGTGCCGCAGAGCCATCGAGGTTGGGTTGGTTCTGTCCGCGGGTCCAGATCACGAGCCGGTCGGTCGAGATGTCGAGTGGGCCGGCAGGATCGACGCCATCGACGACGAGGTTCACGCCCGACGTGATCACGGCGATCCACTCGTCACCACCGGTGGGGCTGGGAAACCAGCGAATGTTCAGCGGCACGCTCGACCGGGGAAAGGCCCGCAGCCGCCGCGCCGGCGCCGTGACCGCCACCTGCGGCACCGCCGCCGCGCCGAACTCGCTGTACTGCGCCTGTTCGATGGGGCTCTCGGTGAGCGCATCGGAGGGGGTGCCATCGACACCGGGCAGCAGACGCACATCGGCCGGGGCGTCGTAGACCGGAGGTGTGCCAGCCGATGGCACGATGCTGGCGAAGTCAAGAGCCGGATCACGGGTGATCCAGAATCGGCCGGCCCAGCGGGGGCCGCGCACCTGCGAGGCGGTGTCGCCGCCGCTTTGTAAATGCACGTCACCCGCCATCCGCACGACGATCGTTCGGATCGGCGGCACCGCCGCCGAGTCCACGGCCGCCTCCGGTGACTGCCCCTGCTCGATCCAGACCACCGCCTCATGGGCCGAGACCTCAGTCGACCCCTGCGCGATCCGCACGCCGCCGGTGAGGTGCCACACGTCATACGACCCTTCCGTCCACCGGGCGGCCTGCGTAGCGCGAATCGACAGCGACTCGCTCGGGGCGGCAGACGGCACCTCCATGCGACCAGCCTCGGCGATCGCCGCGGCCAAGCCACGAGCCGGCAAGGCGGCCAGGGAACCGGCGGTCGCCACGTCCGATGTGGCCGTCGTGACACCGTCAGGCGGAGCAGCCGACACCGGCAACCCATGCCATGCTCCGACGCACGTCGCCGAGAAGGCGAGCACGAATCGCCACCGCGCCCCGCATGCGGCACGCGCGCACGGCGATCGACCTGACGGCAGCGGTCGGGAACCTGACGGTGGCATGGCTGACAGCAAGCGTTCTGGTCCGGGGGAGACTCAAAAACCGCGAGACTATAGAGGCGAAAAAAAACGCGGGTCAAGCCGTGAGCAACCGTCA
>JBIKNV010000226.1:0-5124 GCA_044358475.1 Pirellulales bacterium
GATGGCCGCTATGCCTTCGTCACCAACTCCGCCGGCACGGTGCAGGTGGTCGATGCCTCGAATCCGGCTACGGCGGCGGTGGTGCGGACGGTGGCCCTGGGAGCCACGCCCGAGTCGCTCACCATCGGCCCGTCCGGCGTCGCGGTGGTCGCCTGCGGGGAGAAGGGGGTGAAGATCGTCTCCACGTCGGCGCCGGCGACGGCGGCCGTGATCGGCAGCATCGAGACGCCGGGCCGGGCCTGGGGAGCGACGTTTTCCGCCGATGGAAAGCGGGCCTACGTGGCCGATGGCACGGCGGCACTGGTGCTCGATCTCACCAGTCCCGCGGCCCCGCGAATCGTGGGCGGCCTCGACGGGGCGATCGGCTCCCTCGGCATCGCCCGCGGGTCGAGTGGGATCCTGGTAGTGGCCGACGGCGGAGCCGGCTCGCTCGTCATCGACTCGGCGCGGTCCAATACGACTGCGTCCGTGCCCAGCACCGGCGGCGCCAAGCGGCTCGCGCTCCGACCCGACGGGGCGTATGCCTTCGTGGCCGACAACACCGCCGGGCTCCAGATCATCCGTACCGGCGGCATCGGCACCGAGGCCGAGGTGGGTACGCTCGCCACCGGCCGGCGGGCGGCCGACGTGGCGGTGTCGGCCAACGGCCGCTACGCCTACGTCGCCGACACGATGACCGGGCTGGTGGTGGTGGATGCCCTCGATCCGGCCGCACCGCGAACCGTGACCGTGATCACGGAGCCGCTCAACGCGGTGGCCGTCGCCACCTCGACCGATGGCCGCTATGCCTATGTCGGCGATCGGTTCAACGGGCTCTCGATCTATGACCTGATCAACCCGGCGGCGCCGCTGAAGCTCAAGAGCGTGGCCGGCGCCTGGCCGGTGGTCGATGTGGCGGTGGCGCCGAACCGGTCGCTGGCGGTGGTGGCGGTCGACTCCAGCGGGATCGAGGTGTTTGACGTGGCCAGCCCCGCCAGCGCCCGCAGCACCGCCCGGCTCTCACTCGGCGGCGAAGCGGCGGTCGCGGTGGCCGTCGGCGCGGACAACCAGACGGCCTACGCCGTGACGGAAACCGGCCGGCTGCATGCCGTGAGCCTGGCGAATCCAGCCGCCCCGCGGGTGGTCGCCACGCTGCAACTGGGAAACGCCGCCACGGGCATCGGACTGACGCCCGACGGCGGGCGCGGGTTTGTCACGCTGGGGGCCGAAGGGATTGCTGTGGTCGATCTCACCGATCCGACGCAGCCGCGGCTGCTCGGCAGGATCGTCGCCCCCGGAGAGCCGCAGTCGGCCGTGGTGACGTCCGGTGAATATCTGTTCGTGGCGGCCAACAGCGCCGGCCTCTTCGTGCAGGACGTGACGCCGCTCGACGGGTTCTCCTCCGGTGCGGCTACGGTGTCGGCCACGCTGGGCGGCACCGTCGACACGCAAGGCAATGTGCAGCTCGAGCGCACCGGGTCCGGGGAGTGGCGGGCTGACGGCACCGTGATCACCTCGTCGATCGACTTCACGGCCCTCGAGGCCGAGTGGCAATTGCTAGAGGCAGAGATTGAAAACGGTGAACGGCTGGTGACGGCGCGGCACCGCTCCGGTGCACTCCACCGCTTTGTAGCCGACGACACCTGGCGGCTGGTGGGCTTCGCCGGTATTCGCAATGCGACGAGCATCGTGTTGCCGCGGTCGGCCCGCGGCGCGGCGGTGGAGCAGGGCGATCCGGTTCCCGCGTTTCCCGCCAATGTGACGGCGCCGATCGATCTCACGGGCACGGCCACGCTGCGGCGCAATGCCACCGGTCGACTCTTCGCCGGCGCGGTGCCGCTCGAACGCGCTGGCGAGCCGCTCGTGCAGTCAGCGATCGTGGGGGCGGTGCCCCTGGCCGCCGAGTCGCTGCCAGAAGGCAACCGCCTGCTGCTGCGAACGAAGGCGGGAAGCCTGGTCGTGTGGCAGTTTGATGCCGCCTGGCGGTTCGTGGCCGCCGAGCCCGAGGTGGCTCGAAACACAGCGGCCGCCACGGTGCTGGCCCTGCAGTTTGGGATGCAGGTCTGACGCCGCTACGCCGTGACGCGGATGCCGAAGGAGAACTGGGAGGTTTCCGACGGGAGGCCGCCGACGAGCGGTTGGTTTTGTGTCAAGTATCTTGCTACCATCCCAGGAGTTCGTTCCACGGAATTTATGATGCGAAGTCCCGGCCCGCTTCATCCCCACCCACGCCCGAGCCGGTGCATCAATCGCTCGAAGGAGCTTGAGCGGCAGCGTATTGAGCGGTTATCAGTCGAGGAGCGTATTCGACTGGCGATCGGTCTGAAGGAACGACTCGCACACTTACTCCACAACCCCTCGGTGAGCGATCGGGATGCCGCCTCCGTCCGACCTGCTTGAAGCGACGGAGCAGATCGCGGGCCTGTTGGTGAAGCAGGCCATCTGATCGGTCTGAAACTCTATGCCGGGGGTATGAAGTCAAAAGCCGACATTGTCGAATTGCTTCGCTGCAATCCGTCCGCTGACCGTGACACGATTCGTGACCTCTGCCGCCAGTATCACCTGCGTGGGTTCGAACCACTCATTCGAGAGGCCGACGGCGATGAACAAGGCCTGCTCCACGACGCCTGACTCAGTTACCGCGGGGCAACTACCGTACCGGGATTCCTTCTTGCACGAGGAGGGTGGCGAACGGATCGCCTTCGTTCAGCCGCCGCTGCCACTCTGCTTCAGTCCAGCCCACCGGATCGATCTCGCCGAGACCGTCGCGATGATCGCCCAGCACATCGATACGGTCGCGGATTCCCGCGGGAAGGTCGTCGCTGATGACGAGCAGGTCGGTATCGCTGCCGATCGAACAGGCCCGCCGCGCCACCGACCCGAACACGATCCCCCTCACTCTCCGCAACGGGAGCCGCGCGAGATACTCGCGGACCCGGGCCAGCCGCCATTCGATCGACAGCCGGGGATCAAGCCGCCAGCCTGGGTCAGTCGCCGACGGATTCATCAGGCACCTCGGTCTCGAGATACGCCACGATCGTCGCGGCACACTCGACGTGCGCAGTCGCATCGTGATGATCAAAGTATTCGTGTGGACTGCCGGCATCGTAGGCATCGGGATAGCGAGTCGGGATGTAGACCTTGTCGAGCTCCCGCGCACAGTGGGCGAGCCCATCGGGCACCAGGTCGACCGCGGCCTGCAGGAGCGAAACAACCGAGTGGCCGGTCGCCAGGCCGCCACAGGCACGAATCAGCCCTTTGGCCGCCATATCCGCCGACTGCTGCGACTTGAAACAGGCCCAGGCATAGTCGCCATCTTCGATGTCGCGGCGTGCCGAGGCGAGCGTGTGCCGGGCCTGTGACAAGTATCGACTCCACTCCGCGTGATTGAACATCGGCCGCTCCCGGTAACGATTCTACGACGACCTGGCGACGCCTTCACCCGCCCGGGGCGATGCGTTCTTTGCCCATCCAGGGCCGCAGCGGCTCCGGGATCGTCACCGATCCGTCGGCACGCTGGTGGTTTTCCAACAGCGCGATGATCGCCCGGCTGATCGCGATCGCCGTGCCGTTGAGCGTGTGGGCGAACTGCGTTCCCTTCTCACCCGCCTTCTTGAACCGGATCCCCAGCCGCCGCGCCTGGTAGTCGGTGCAGTTGGAGGTGCTCGTCACCTCGCCCCACTCGCCCGCCTCGCCACGGCCCGGCATCCAGGCTTCGAGGTCGTATTTCCGGTAGGCCGGCCCGCCGAGATCGCCGGAGGCGGTGTCGATCACCCGGTAGGGAATGCCGAGGCCGTCGAAGAGCCTGCATTCGAGGTCGAGCAGCTGCTCGTGGATCGCCTCGCTCTGCTCCGGCGTCGTGAAGGCAAACATTTCCACCTTCGTGAACTGGTGGACGCGATAGAGCCCCCGCGTCGCCCGGCCGTGGGCGCCCGCCTCGGTGCGGAAGCAGTGGCTGATGCCGCAGAGCTTCAGCGGCAATTCGTCGGCCGTAAAGATCCGCTCATGAAAGGCGCCGCCGAGCGTGATCTCGGCTGTCGCCACGAGCGAGAGATCGCTGTCGGTGATCGAATAGATCTGTGTCTCGGGGCCGCGGGGGATGAAGCCGGTGCCTTCGAGAATCACGTCTCGCGCGAGGTCGGGCGTGGTCATCACCGTGAAGCCCTCCCGCAAGAGCAGGTCGACGGCGTAGCGCTGCAGCGCCAGCTCAAGGAGCACGGCGTCGTTCATGAGAAAGTAGAACCCGTGGCCCGCCACACGGCCCCCCGCCTCGAAGTCGAAGAGCTTCAGATGGCTGCCGAGATCGACATGGTCGATTGGCTTGAAGTCAAACGTGGGAATCGGCGTGGCCCCGCGGCGGATTTCCACGGCGTCGGCCTCGCCCCCCACCGGCGCGGCCGGGTGGGTGAGGTTGGGAATCTGGCGGAGGATCGCATCCCCTTCGGCCACGATCTCGGCCAACTTCGCCTCGAGGGCCGACACCTCCTCGCGCAGTCGACGCCCCTCGGCTTTCTTCGCCTCCCGCTCCGCCTCGTCGGCAGCCTTGCCGATCGACTTGCTCACCTGACCGGCCTGCTGGTTGAGGCCGTCGATGTCGGCCTGCATGGTGCGTCGCAGCCGATCGAGGTCGGCGAATTTCGCCACGTCGGCCGAGGAGCCCCGCTGGCGGCAGTTGGTGGTGACGAGGTCGATGTTGTCGGCGACAAAACGGCGGTCGAGCACTGGGGACTTCTCCGGGGACGGGCCATATACTACGGGAACGATCAGGATTCAGTCGTGCCGCTTCGGGAGTGTGCCAGACCGATGCCCTCCGCCGCCAGTGCCGTGCCTGTTGCCGACCCAGTGGAGCCATCCGCGGCGCCGGCCACCACGCCCCGGTCCCGTCCCCGTCGCCAGCCCCGCTATCATGTCGTGCTCTGGAATGACGACGACCATACCTACGAATACGTGATCGCGATGCTCAAGCAGCTCTTCGGCCATCCGCCGGAGCGGGGTTTTCAATTGGCCAAGGAGGTCGATCGGAAAGGCAAGGCCATCGTGCTCACGACCACGAAGGAGCATGCGGAGCTCAAGCGGGATCAGATCCACTCCTTCGGCGCCGATGCACGGATCGCCCGCTCCAAGGGGCCGATGTCGGCCTCGATC
>JBIKNV010000227.1:0-5112 GCA_044358475.1 Pirellulales bacterium
CTGGCAACGTGACGAGGGGAACGGGAACAAGATAGCCCAGCGTGGCGACAATGTCGGGATTGGAGAAACGGCGAGCCAGCAGGTGACTGCCACCCAGGGCGATGAAGACTGCGTAAAAACAGCCCATGAGCGCTAAGGTTAGCAGGCAAGCCATGATCAAACCACGAGCCCGCTCTTTCTCCAGAGGTAAGTAACAATAAACTCCGGTTGTTAATCCGAGGGATAACAGCGGAAGGGCGACCTGATAAGCCAGGATAGTTTGTTGATAGGTGGCTACTTGGTCTGGGGTTAAACAGCGTGTCAGAAACATCAACGTGATTATAATCCCAACCGCGCTCAGGCCTTTGCCGAGTGAGAGTGCCAATACTTTGCCAGTGCGGGATAGTGTCATCATGGGCCGAGCAAATTACGGTTCCGAAGCCAGAGGCTCTTCGGCAGCCAAAGGTTGTACACCAAGGGGCAAAGAGTGACAGAACTCGGAAATGGCCTCTTGGAGCATCGATAGTAAGCCACCCCAATCGGCGCCAACCTTGATCACAGTAGCAAAAGAGCGGACCAGCTTGTGCACTTCGGCGTCGGGGAAACGGCGATGATAGGTAGCCAAGAGTTCTGGATGTGAAGTTGGCAACGATCGTTGTTGGCGGAAGTATAGCTCTTCGAGGAGTGATGGAGACCTCGATTTGTTGGTGCCCTGGTAAGGTGGAGCTTCCCGCGTGCGAGGCACCCTATCAGAAGCACGACGATGGCTGGGAAGCGAGGAGTGTGTGGGCTGGCGTTCAAGTTGAAAGTGGGCCTTGCGGCTGCTGCCATATGCCCGCAGCCCCAGCGCGTGCGAGTAGGCTCGGGCAAAACATCACCGAGGTCTTGGTCATCTTTGCATTCCCCCGCCGGGTACCGGGAGAGGCCGCGAGCCACCAACGCGCGCGAACGAATCAATAAGGAAACCGAACGGCGTACCCGTGTCGCCGCACTTTTTCCAAAATGAGGCATCACTGCTCAGGCTTGCGGCGGCAGTCCTCAACAAGTTCGGCGACGACTGAAAGGCCCAACGGTCTTGCCTGAACATGAAAGCCCTGAACATGAAAGCCAGATGAACCGACTGCCTATTGGGGCATTCACAGATGAGGGGTCGCTTTATCCGAATTCGCCCATCTCGAAAAGCGCGTGTGAGGCGACGAAGTTGTACAGCTCCTCCGCCTTGAAGTCGGCCAGACTGCCGTGGCTGCCGCTTCAGGAGCTGCCTCCTCGACGATAACGGTGCTCCGAGTATTGGTCGGAGCGATAGAAGACAAGGCCGTGGGTGCGGGTGACACCCCTGTAGACGGCTCGCATGCCCGGGCCGATGCCTGGTATCGGTTGGATCGCCTGCTTTACCCTCTGAATCATGAGGCCTTCCTCGAAATGGTGATCGGACTCCTGTCAATCCGGCCGTCTAGAAATGGGAGACCTCCAACAATCGAGCCCCGCTGCTCGACGTCCGGGACTGGCACCGGAACGTGTTTGGTCATCGCGTCATAGAGTCGTAGATGGGCACGACACGTTTCCCGCACGTCGAACGCCGCCTCGGCGTGTCGGCGGGCGGCTTTTCCCATCACGGCCTGACGTCCACGGTCGAGGATTAGCGGCTCCAGCACCCGGGCCATGTCCTCGGCGTCCCGAGGCCTGAAAAGCTCGCCCGTCACGCCAGAGACGACGGCATCTCGGCAGCCCGGTACGTCCGTAGTGGCGCACGCTCTTCCTGCGGCAGCCGCGTCGATTAGTGTCTTGGGAAAACCCTCCCTGTAGGAAGGCAACACGACAACATGGCTTTGCCCGAGTACGTCGCCGATATCGTGCGTATGAGGCTGCCATTCGACGATTCCCTCATTCACCCAGGCCAGGAGTTCGTCACGGGACAGGCTCGTTGGATTTGCATCGTCGGGATCCCCAACCAGTCGGAATGTCGCCTCGACACCACGCTTCCGCAGGATTCGGGCGGCCGCGACGAACTCACAGACACCCTTGTCTCGCAGCATCCGGGCGGGCAGAACCAGCACGGTTCTCCCTTCGGGCAGGGGTCGCGGTTTGATTCGCTCGAGGTCTACGCCGGAGCCACGTACGATCGACCACGATGCCCTTCCCAGGACGTTGTCGGTCCGGAAAATCGCGAGATCGTCCTCATTCTGAAAGATGATGTGGTTGTCGCGGAAACCGATCGCGTGGCGATACGCGGCGACCATGATACGCCGGAGTCGACGTGTGCGACTGTCATTGTGGATGAAGGCATAGCCCAACCCGGTGATCGCGGAGATGGTGCGAATCCTCAGTAATCGACAGGTGATGCCCCCGTAAAGGATCGGCCTGGCGGTCACCAAGTGCACGACGTCGGGGCAGTATCGCCAGATCACATTGGCGATGCCGAGGAACGCCCGAGCCTCGCCGAATGCCGTGCGCCTATCCCGCCGCAGAGGAATCGCGCAGTGACGGATTCCACATGCCGCGTAGAACGCAGTGTCGTCGTGCGGTGGGCTCGCGATGGCCACGTCATATCCTTCGCGGACAGCGGCCAGAGCGAGCGGGAGGCGGTGGGAGCGGAAAAAGCGATCGTCGGAAACGATATACAAAAGCCGACGTCGGCGATTCCGAGCAGTCGAGGCGTGGTGTGACATCATCAGGCACCCTGCAGGGGATCGCCATGGCCCCGTCCCAAGCCGGTCGCGAAGACGATCGAGAAGTCAAGCAGTAGGGATCGCAATGCCATGTACTGGGCATCCCATCTGGCAAGCTCGTCCGGCGTGCTCATGTCCACCCCGTTGATCTGGGCGAGCCCGCTGATGCCTGGCAACAACTTCAGCACACCTCGCGCACGGCGGGCCTCGATAAGCCGTGTCTGCACGGGAAGACAGGGACGTGGTCCAATGAGGCTCACCTCATTGCAAAGAATGTTCCACACCTGAGGCAGTTCATCCAGCTTCGTGCGGCGGAGAAACCTTCCCACGCGCGTCACCGCGGCGGGAGAGACCTCATGGGTGCCCGCCTGCATCGTTCCCTCCCGCATCGTCCGGAACTTGAGGCAGCGGAACCGTCGCCCACCCTTTCCGATTCGCTCTTGGACGAAAAGGCCGGAGCCCGGTGACTCCAGGCGGATAAGCAGCCACAGCGCGAGCAGGAGCCACCAGAAGCCGGCTAGCACGGTTACGGCGAACGTCACGTCGACCAGTCGCTTGATCCAGCCAAACACGCGATTTCCGTCCTGTTCATCGGTGAGGATCACCAAGTCATCTACCGTATCCCTCTGAAAGCTCAGGATTCGCGAAGCGAGCTTATCAACGTGAAGCGTCGGCTTGAAAGCAGCGAGGACATGAAAGATACAACCTGCCACCGGCCGAGGCAGGTGGTTGAGGAAGGCCGCGCGACCGTTCCAGCGGTCACCGTAGACGAGTGGCAGGTACATAGTCGTGATCTTGAGGCAGTCCGAATCATTCCTGAGCCGCTCGTCGCCAACCCGCTTCGTCCGCGCGTAATCAGATGTGTTTCGCTCGTCCAGTGCATGCACGGATGACACGTTCAGGAATCGGGTTATTCCTGCATCCCGGGCAGAACAGGCGACATCGAGCAGGAGTTCCACATTGATCCGTTCAAAATCCTCGCGGGTGGCACGGGTGCTTGAATTCATGACGGCCAGATGTACAAGCAGATCGTAGCCGGTCGCTTGGCTTGAGAGATCTCCGTACCCGCAGCTCCTGATGCCCGGCCAGGTCGCCCGGAGCCTCTCCGGCTCCCGACCGACAAGCAGGAGATCTGCGCCGGACCCCATTAGCCGCGGCACGAGCTGCCGCCCAATGAATCCTGTCGCTCCCGTGACGACGATCCGCAAGGGCTCGTTCTCGTGAACGTCGACTTCTGAAATCAGCATCAATGGTGGTCGTTCCATGGCGCTCAAACGCACAATGCCGAAACGATCCGGATCGCGGCGTCGCCTCTGCCGAACGGCGTCGCCCCGTCCGACGCCGGCAGGGGAAAGGGTTCGGGCGTGAAGCAAGCCACGTCGTCACAGAGCCTCGAATGACCGGAGTGCAGCAGTTCGGGCCACTCGGTCTCCCTGCGGACGACGATGCATGGTACGCGGTTGAAACATGCCTCTTTCTGGACGCCTCCACTGTCCGTCACGACGAGACAGGCCGATCTCTGCAACGTCTGCATGGTGTCGTAGTCGACGGGAGGGACGAGCATCACGTTCGCCGGCACCGGTACCGGGCACGTCTCCAGACGGACGCGGGTGCGGGGATGAACGGGCCAGACGACTGGCAGTCGGCTGCGGCCCAGGGCAGCGACGAGCGCACCAAGTCGAAACTGATCATCGACGTTCGCTGGGCGATGGAGCGTAGTCAGAATGAAGTCACCGGCCGGCATCGTGATCGACCGGCCAGCCGTACCCATCGCGGATGCCTGCCTGGCGCGATGGAGGACGACGTCGTACATCACGTCACCAACTTGCCGGACGTGCTCCCCGCGAATGCCCTCCCGTTCCAGGTTCACGGTGGCCGTCGACGTGGGTGCGAAGAGCAGCGAGCTTGCATGGTCCGTCAGCACGCGGTTGATCTCCTCCGGCATCGAACGGTCATACGACCGGACACCAGCCTCAACGTGCGCGACCGACAGGCGGAGTTTCACGGCCGCCAAAGCTCCCGCGAGGGTCGAATCGGTATCGCCGAACACCACCACGTGATCGGGCTTCGCCTCGAGGAGAACATTCTCGATGGCCTCGATCATGCGGCCTGTGTTACACCCGTGACTCCCGCCCCCGATCCCGAGATTCCAGGTCGGCTCGGGAATCTCGAGGGACCGAAAGAACACGTCCGACATGTCGTGATCGAAGTGCTGGCCAGTATGCAGAATGCGTTCCTGAACCCGCGAACCAGCCTCGCGCACGGCCCGGGACAATGCGGCCGCCTTGATGAACTGAGGTCGGGCACCGACGATCGTGATGATTGACGTCATGGGATGGCACGTCCCTGTTAGGCTGCGGCCCGGCGGTGTCCGAGCGAGGAGGGTTCGAGAGCTGACAAAAGTCCACGTGTGACACGCTCGAGCGCGTCGTGTAGCAGTCCTGGATACACGGGCAGGCTCAGC
>JBIKNV010000322.1:0-3942 GCA_044358475.1 Pirellulales bacterium
ACTGGGTGAGGTCGGGCAAGTCGTTCGTCGGTATGCATGCTGCCACCGACACGTTCAAGAACTCCGACGCCTACTGCGACTTCATCGGCGGGCACTTCGCCGGTCATCCCTGGAACGCCGGCGGTGAGCACGGCTTCGTCGTGCATGAGCCGAATCATCGGCTCACGGCGATGTTTCCGCCGCGGTTCCGCTGGAAGGATGAGATCTACCAGTACGACCTGCGGCTGAAGCCGGAAAACCTCCGTGTGCTCCTCAGCCTCGACATGCCCGCCAGCACGCCGAAGGAGCCCTGGCATGTGCCGGTGTCGTGGGTGCGCAACTACGGCAAGGGCCGGCTCTTTTACACCAACTTCGGCCACAACGACGCCACCTGGAAAGATCCGATGTTCCAGAAGCACATGCTCGAGGGGATAGCCTGGTCGCTCGGCCGGTTCGACGCGCCGGCGGCAGCGAATCCCGAAGTGCAGGCGGCTGAGTATCTCCGCAGCGTGATCGCCGCCGCGGCGGCCGCGACCAACGCTGATGCCGACGATCTGCTCGCCAAGGCCGACGCCAGGATTGCGAAGGATCCGGCATGGGCCACCAGCCTGCGGCCAATGCTTGTTGAGATTCGCAACCTCAAGCCCGACGCCCGCACCACCGCCTACGAAAAAGTTCTCGCCGAACTCAAGTAGGACAGGCTTCAGCCTGTCACAAACAAAACCGTCGTGAGCAGTTGGGCGTCTCCGTACAGAGGTGTTTGGTATGAAGCGTTGGGGCGTGTTGACTGTGATCCTGATGGTGGGCTGCCTGCCCGAGGCGATCGTAGATCCCGCGACATGCAAGGTCGATCCCGCCCTCGAAGGCACGTGGCTTGCGAAAGGCCTGCCGCTCGAGCAGTGCATGCATGGAGGCGTCGAGTACGGGCCTGGTACACAGCACTCGATCTATCTTGTCAAGGCGTTCGACGAGCGGTGCTATCTGATCACCGCACTCGACTACTATCTGGCGAAGGACGGCCAGCTGGGCATCTTTGGTCCTGGGGACGGCGGGGCTCTCTCCCAGTGGCGGGCCTGGCTCGCGCCGATCGGCGAGCGGCAGTATCTCATCTGTAACGGGATCGATCCCGATGTGCCGCAGGATCCCGACGTCGTGAAGTCGCCCGGCAAATGCTTTCCGACCTTTGAGATCGATCGCTTGGGCGCTGATACCGTGACGCTGACGCCGGTCGTGTTTCCCGATATCCTGCAGCGGCTTGGGGACGCGATGTCGACAGAGGAATACGCCCGGCGCGTCGCGGAGTTTCCGCCGGAGGGAGTCGTTGCGCGGATCAAGGCCGACCCCGATGCTGCCGCACCGGGCGACCCCGGGCCGATCACAGTGCACCGGATGAAGGCTTCCACCGAACGACACGTGCAGCGGGTGCTCGAGGCATTTTCCATCGTCGATCCGCTCCGCCGGCCGACACGTTTCAATCCACCGCAGGACGACAAGGGCACGTGATCCACAACGTGACGGCCATGAAAAGTATGAAACACATGAAACGCATAAGCAGATTTTTTTCTTTCGCAGCCGGGTATTGGGCCTTGTGGACGGCCCTGACAGCCGGCGGGGCAAGGTGCGTAGTGGAGGCGGCCCCGCCAAACGTCGTCGTGATCCTCGCCGATGATCTCGGCTGCTCCGATCTGGGCTGCTACGGCGGCGAGATCGACACGCCCCACCTCGATCGCCTCGCGGCCGGGGGCCTGCAGTTCACGCAGGGCTACAACACCGCCCGCTGCTGGCCCACCCGCGGAGCGTTGCTCACCGGGTACTACGCTCAGGCGATCCGCCGTGATTCCTCGCCCGGTATCAATGGGGGAAATGCGGGCCATCATCGCCCCGCGTGGGCGAAGCTTCTCCCGGAGTTGCTCGCGCCGGCCGGCTATCGTTCCTACCACTCCGGCAAGTGGCATATCGATGGCGACCCGCGGCAGCAGGGTTTTCATCGGTCGCTGCAGATCGAAGGGGGGCAAAACGACTTCTTCGATCCGGAGGGCATCACCGTCGACGGCCAGCCAATCAAGGGGAATGACGGCTTCTATGTGACGACTGCCGTCGGCGACCATGCGGCGGAATGCCTGCGTGACCATGCCACCAACCACGCTGGCGTGCCCTTCTTCAGCTACGTGGCGTTCACCTCGCCCCACTTCCCGCTCCACGCGCCGCAGGATGTCGTCGCCAAGTACCAAGCCCGCTATCAGGCAGGCTGGGACACGCTGCGGCAGGCCCGCTACCAGCGACTTGTCGATCGCGGCATTATCGATGCGCCTCTCGCACAGCTCGAGCCCGAAGTCGGCCCGCCCTACCAGCCGAAGCCCGATGTGCTCGCGAAGTTCGGTCCGGGTGAGATCGACCGTCCGCGGCCCTGGGCCAGCCTTTCGCCCGAGCAGCAGGCATTTCAGACCACGAAGATGGCGATCCATGCCGCGATGATCGAAATGATGGATCGGGCGGTGGGGAAGGTCGTGGGCCAGTTGGAGGCGATGAACGCCATCGACGACACGCTCGTGCTTTTCCTGAGTGACAACGGCGCCTCGGCCGAGATCATGATCCGCGGTAAGGGGCATGATCCCGCCCTTCCGCCCGGTTCGTCCGGCACCTATCTCTGCCTCGGCCCGGGCTTCTCCAGCTGTGCGAACACGCCGTTTCGTCGCCACAAGACCTGGGTGCACGAGGGGGGCATCGCCACGCCGTGGATCGTCCACTGGCCCAAGGGCTTTTCCTCACGGAGCGCCCTCCGCACACAGCCGGTGCATGCGATCGACGTGGTGCCGACGGTGCTCGAACTGGCTGGCGTCGCGGCTCCGACGGAGCACCAGGGCCAGCCGGTGCCACCGCTGCAGGGCAAAAGTTTCGCGGCCTGCCTGACCGATCCCTCGGCACCGCCGCCGCATGAAACGCTCTGGTGGTGCCACGATGGCCACCGTGCGGTTCGCGTCGGCGATTGGAAGCTCGTCGCGGCGAAGGATGAGCCCTGGGAGCTCTACGATCTCGCCCGCGACCGCACGGAGACCACAAACCTCGCCCGTGCCCAGCCAGACCGCGTGGCCGCGATGGAAAAGGCGTGGACCGCCATCAACGAGCAGTGCCGCCAGTTGGCGGAACTCGACGGCAGGCATGGGCAGCCATCAGGCAAGCAAGCTGCCACGCCCAAGGCGGCTGCTACTCGGCCCGCGAAGCCGCCGCTCGCTGGTCGCCGGCCCAACATTATTTATGTGATGACCGACGACCAGGGTTATGGCGACATCGCCTCCCATGGCAACCCGATCCTCAAGACGCCGCACCTCGATCGGCTGCGGGATGAGAGCGTGCGGCTGACGGAATACCACGTGAGCCCCACCTGCTCGCCGACGCGGGCGGCTCTCCTCACGGGCCGCCATGAGTTTCGCTCCGGGATCACCCACACGATCCTCGAACGGGAGCGGCTGGCCCCGTCGGCGACGACGCTGCCGCAGCTTCTGAAATCGGCCGGCTACACCAGTGGCATCTTCGGCAAGTGGCACCTCGGCGATGAAGACGAATACCAGCCCGGCAAGCGGGGCTTCGACCGCGTCTTCATCCACGGGGCCGGCGGCATCGGCCAGAGCTTTCCGGGCAGCTGCGGCGACGTGCCTGGCAACGACTACAGGAATCCGTTCATCCGCAGTGACGGCACGTTCGTGCAGACGAAGGGCTATTGCACCGACGTCTTCTTCCGCGAGGCGGAGTCATGGGTCGAGGCGTGCCAGAAGAAGGAGCAACCCTTCTTCTGCTACATCGCCACCAACGCGCCTCATGCGCCCTATATCGCGCCCTCCGGGGACAGTGAAAAGACCTATCGGAAGGCTCTCGCTGCTGCGGGCATCACGAATGCGAAGCAGCTGACCGACGCTGCGTCGTTCTTTGCCATGATCGAGAACATCGACACCAACATCGGGCGGC
>JBIKNV010000228.1:0-5045 GCA_044358475.1 Pirellulales bacterium
TCAAGCACCTCCGTCTTGTCCTTGGCAAAACCCCGCCAGAATGGATAGGACCGCCGCCGTGGCAACCCCGGCCACCGACGATAGGCCTTGTCGATCAGCGCGTTGCAGACGAATCCGCAGCCCGGGGCATGCCACCGATCCCAGCCCTCTCCATAGAGCACCATGTCGCCCGGAGCATGCTCGGCAAACCAGCGGAGCGTCTCGCGGCGGGCCGAATAGAGCTCCTCTCGGCCATTGCTGAACTTGTTGCCGGCGGTCGTCACACACAGCTGACTCCGTGGCAGACGGTCCTCACGGACAGGCTGCCGCCAGCCCACGGCGTTGAACATCTTGATGTATCGCCCTCCGTCCACCCAGCCGTCATGCCAGGTGAAGACTTTTCGGAAGGCCGCATGGTTTCGACGCCAGTAGTTATCAGGCCGGATGAGTTCGTTCTCGAGCAGAACGAGGTAGAGCGGGGGGGCCCGGCGGCGGAGCGCTGCCCGAAAAAAACGGTTGAGGCGGGTCGGATAGTCGAGGAAGACGATTGCGTCGTATGACTCGAGTGGGGCCGTGTCGATCGTGGACACCCGATGCCCACGCGCCGCCAGCAGCGCCGCCATCTCGACGCTCGGTGCGGCGAGGTTGGCTCCGATCGCCGACTCCGGCGATCGAAACATCCGATTATCGTTGTAGACCGCGTAAAAGTTGTAGAAGCCGATGTGCATGGCTAACGAGCTGCCGCGGCTATTCATCAGCCTTGTTCGGTATAGCGATCCCCTTGGTGTCGACATAGGCCCAGGGAGCCCACACCTCTTTCACGGCAGCCGAGGATATCACGAGATTCTCCTGCGCTGTCGAAATCATCACTCCGGCCCGGTTGCACACCTGCGTGCATCTTCAAATATCGCGTTGGTGGTGTTGCTCCACACAACCGTATAGTCGACCCCTTTGAGAAACTGCCGGATATCGGCGGCATTGTGCATCATTTCGACAAGTAAGAGCCGCGGCCGAAACCGGCTCCAGTCATTACCCGTCAACACTTCGACCTCCCATCCCTCCACATCAATGCTCACAAAATCCACAGGGCGGCCAACTCGCACGAATACTTCGGCAAGCGTAATCACGGGAACGGTTGTCGCACCTGTGATGACATATCCTTGGTTGCAATATTCTTCGGCTGCGGCTTTGCTGAATGTTGACAGCATATCGGCCGACATGCTGTAGAACACCTGAGATCCGGCAGCGCGTCCAACACCACAATTGATATTGATGTCACGCTGTCGTTGCTGGAGAAGTTGCTGAAATTTACTCGGGTTTGGTTCACAATTCGCGCCAGACCAACCCTTATTATAAAAACGCCTGGTGTTGCTTATGACACTTGGGTCGCTTGCCCCGATGTCAATGTATGTTCCCGGGCCGGACTTTTGTAGCAAACGGTCCACTATCCGATCTTCCCCATACTGACTCCACGTATTCAGTAATTTACCGCGTGCTAGTCCAATCCGCATCAGTGCTGGGGCCAAAAGATCTCCTAGTTGCCTCGCGATTCGTTCTCCGACAACCGCTTTGATGACTTTGCGAATCATGGGCGAATGAGGTACTGAGAAATACTTGACCTGACCTAACCGACCACCGGCCGCGCATGCCGAAGGAAGTCCTTGGCTGTTGTAAGTGCGAGCGAGTAAACGGTCACCTATTCCACACGAATGGGGAATTCATTTTCCCATTAGGACATCGAGTGGACAAGGCTCGCAATGTGTCGGGGGCGACGCCACCACGGGACCAACGCCGGTGGAAAGCTGCTATTTGCTACGGCAGGGGCCGATTGATGGGCGACGGGAGGTGTTGGCACACGCCTTTCAGCCACGTCCCCTCTTTTGGACGGCCATGTTTTCCGTTGCGTTAGACGCGATTCCCTGATGCATCCGGTCCCGCATCTGCGACCATGCCACCACGCCTCCCGCTGCCAACAGCAGGAGATTGAAGCCGCCGATCACTCCCACGACCGCCATGGGGCTGGGATGCCAGAAGTGGATGGTGAGCACTTCGAGCGGACAGAGGACAAGAAAGAGCCAGGCAAAGAGCGACCTTCCCTTGGCCATCAGGAAGTTCTCGACAACCATCACCACCGTGATCGGCAGCATCGCAAAACCATACGCCGCCAGCAGGCCGCCCGCGTCGGCATAACGCGGGCCGTAGAGCAGCGCAATGAGCCACGGCCCGAGGACCGCATAGGCCGCCGCCGCCCCGCCGCTCATCACGACCGTCATCGTGATCGCGTCGGTGAGCGCGCGGGCACTCGAGCCGGCGCGGGCATGGGCATGGGCCACGACCGGAAGCAGGGCCGCCACGACGCCACCAGGAAGGTAAAGCACGACCTTGCCGAGGATCGACGCGGCGGCATATTGGCTCGCCGCAATCGGATCGAAATAATGGTTGACCAGCAGCATGTCGAGCTGGGTCATCACCGAAAGCGCGATGCTGCCGACCGCAATCGGGAGGATCGACCGCGCCGTCTGCTGTGGCCCTTCCAGGCGTTCGATGCCACTGCCAAAACCCGGCTGCATGACCGAGCGAAGAACCAGCGCCCCGACGACGAAGGTGATCAGGCCCGCAACCGCGACGGCGGCAAGCGCGCCATGCAGGCCCCAGCCACACGCCGTGACCAACACGGGCGCGGCGACGACTTTGAAAACGACGTTTGCCGTCGTCGCGCTCCCCAGCCAGGCAAACTTTTTGAAGCCCTGGAGAAAGGCGCTGTTGAGCACCGTGGCGGCGGAAAGCATCGTGGCCGCCCAGAAAATCCAGATGCTGGCGGGATCGGGCGCGCGGAGGTAGCGCTGCAGGCCGGGCAGCCAAACCCACGCCAGCGTGGCCGCCACGATTCCAGCCGCCGCCAGCCCGCCGAGGCTTCTGCGGTAGAGGCGGGGCAGCTGGCCGAAGAGACCCTGAGCGGCTGCGAGGGCGACCTGGCGGACGAGCAGGACCACGACCACTCCGAGGGGCGACATCAAAATCATCCCCAAGGCGTTGAAGGCGCCGAAGATCGCGTAGGAGTCGCGATCGAGAAGCCGCCCCAGCAGCACCTGGAAGGCGTATCCCAAGATCCCGGTCGCCAGCGTGGCCACGGTCAGCAGGCCACCTGCCCGCACGACCTCGCCGCCCAAGAGTTTCCGAAGAAATTGCATTACACTGCTCGCAATCGGGCGGGAGACGCCCCACCATCAGGCACACCGTCGCATGTCCGACAATCATCACTCAACGGCGTCGATCCGGAAACCGCGACAGCGCGAGGGCGTGGTTCTGCTGGCTCTTCTCGCGATCGCCATGACGGCATGGTGCGTCGGCCATGGCATTTTGACCGCCGACCGCTGGGGCCTGCCGACCACCTATCTCGAGCCCGTCTACTCCGACTTCATCGGCACGTGTGGCTATCTCAAGTCGATGGCGGCTGGTGATTTTCTCCCGTTCGGCTGGAAGACCAGCCCCGATCTCGGCGCTCCCGGGGCCGGCAACTGGAACATCGGGCTCACGCCTGAAGAGGCGCTGATGGGGTGGTTCGGCATCCTTGTGTGGTTTTGGGGTTTGTATCCGGGCATCAACCTCGGCGTGCTCCTCGGCCACCTTGCCGCCGCGGCGACGTTCTACCTCGTCGCCCGCCGGGGATTCGGGATCGGGATTCCCTGGGCATTCGTCGGGGGGCTCGCCTTCGGCCTCGCGCCCTACCAGTTCGCCCAACAGCCACATCATCTCAATTGCCAATACATCTGGCATCTCCCGCTCTTTCCCCTCGTCTGGAAATGGATCGCCACCGGCGAGGATCTCTCCTTCGGCTCCCGCCGCTTGTGGCAGGCCATGGCGATCGCCTTCGTCACCGGCCTGCAAAACCCCTACTACTCCAACATCTTCTGCCAGCTTGTGCTCGTCTGCGGGGCCGTGCGGGCCTGGCAGCTGCGATCGTGGCCCGCGGTCAAGCCGGCGGCACTGGTGATCGTGGCCGTGGCGGTGGCTTTTTTGTGCTCGAATCTCGACACGCTGACCTACCGGCTCACCGCCGTGGCCGACGGGTCCGGCGGTTCGCTGATTGGTCAGCGGGAATACCGGTGGATGGATATCTACGGCCTCAAACTCGTCGATCTTTTCATTCCGCCGATCACGCATCATTCGCAGGCTCTGGCTCGATTCGGCTTCGAGCACCGCCAAGCCTCCGTGCTCAACGACGAGGAGGGCTCCGGCTATCTCGGGCTGCTCGGGATCGCCTGCCTGCTTTTCCTTGTGGGCTCGGCCGTGCGAGCGTTGGTGGAGGGCCGGTCGAAAGATGTGCCCATCGAAGCCTGGTGGGTGCTCTGGATCGTGATCATGTTTACCACCGGCGGGCTCAACGCGATCATCGCCGCTTTTACTGGCTTCACGCTCTTTCGCACGGGCATCCGCTACAGCATCGTGGTGCTGCTCCTCTCCTTGCTCTACGCCGCCCAGCGGATGACGGCCTGGCATGAAAAGGCAGCCACGCGACTGCCGCCCGAGTCGCTCCGGATCGCCACGCTCACCGCCGCCATCGGGGCCTCGGTGCTCGTGCTTTGGGATCAGCTGCCGCGGACGCGGCCCGAGCAGATGCGGCTGATCGCCGCGCAGGTACGAGCCGACCGTGACTTCGTGATGGCAATCGAGCGCGACCTCGAGGCGACGAATCGCGACAAGCGAATGGTTTTTCAGCTGCCGGTGATGGACGGCACTCCGCTGCCCGGCATTCCGTCGTCGGATCACACACGGCCCTACCTCTACAGTCGCGGGCTGCATTTGTCCGGAGGGGCGACCGGCGAACACGCCGCCTGGCAGCAGCAGGTTCAGCAGATGCTCTACCAGGGCGCGGCGCTCGATGGCGAGAAAAAGGTGGTGCGATTTGACGAGGAGAACGTCGCGAAGGCAACGGACGAGATGCGTAGCAAGGGCTTCGCCGCGATCTACGTCAACCGCAACGGCTATCCCGACAAGGGCGAAGGTCTGCAGCAGACGCTCGCAAAACTCGGCTATACCGACGTCATCGACAGTCCGGCCGGAGA
>JBIKNV010000229.1:0-5044 GCA_044358475.1 Pirellulales bacterium
TGGCTGGGGGTGGGGCGACGATGTCGATTGAGGATACGAATCGCCCGGCGGCTGCCTCGGTGGTTTGCTCTGGTGAAAGCCCCCGTGCCAACAGATCCTGCCGATGGCTCGTGATTGCCGCCTGGAGCCGGCGGAGTTGCTGGTCGATCTCGATGAGCCGGGAGCCGGCGATGACGCTTTCGATCTGGGCCAGTCGAGACCGCTTTTCCTGTTCGAGTTCCGTCTCGCGGGTGGCTCGGAAGAGCTCTGCCTGGGAGTTCTGTACATACTCGCTCACCAGGCGAAGCGTGAAGAGTTTTTCGCCGGGGCGAAGGGTGTCGCCCGGGAAAGCATGCACCTGGGTCACGATGCCGATGACCGGGGATGTGACGCCGCGATCGGAAATCCCAGGCCGATCCCGGATCTCACCCGGTAGGAGGATCGTTCGTCGGTAGGTCGAGAGCGTGGCCGGCCGGGACACGAGGCCGAGATTGCGACGGGCCTGGGGACTGAGTTCGAGCACGTCCTGGTCGCTGGCGGGCGCGTCATGGTCGTGGTCGTGCGCATCGTGATCAGCCCGGGACGTGGCGGATGCGTCACCTCGCCAGCCCTGTTCGAGCAGCGGCAACCACCGTTCACGAGTCCAGGCCAACCCGGCCGCCATCGCCCCGATCACGGCGAACAGGGCCAGCCGTCGTAGGACGTGAAGCACACGCTGAATCATGGGACACCTGAGCAGGTTGAGTGCAGGCTCCGCGAGGGCGGAGCATCGAAACAGGGGGGCACGAGACGGAAACGAAAACGTTTCGTCACCACGGCGTTCAATGAGGCCGTGGCACGCGTCACAGAACGCGTCGCTCAAATCCGCAGGACGTGCGGGAAGAGGTCGTGGTCTGAGGTGACACGGTTGCCAGGCGGTCGTAAGGAGAGCCCGCGATAACCATCTGGCTCGGGCCGCACCACCGTGGCGAGTGCTGGTAGGTTGAGGATTGCGACCGAGTCTGTCCCGAACCCTCCGCGTCGCCAGTCTGGGCTTCCCGTTGGCGTGCTCATGCCCACGTCGATCGCATCGTCGTCGTGGCAGCAGCAGGGAGACGTCGCAGCGACCTCATCGCTTTTCGTGTCTGCCGGAGCGGAAGCGTGATGCATGCTGTCATGGTGGGCATGCTCATGGTCGTGATGGTGGTCGTGGCCGCCGAGATGGATGTGCGGGCGGCTCCCGTGATCGGGGACCGGCAGGCCGTGGGCGGTCACGTGAACATGGGGTACCGCCATCGCTCCGATCATGAGATGAGCGACAAACAGCAGCAGTGAAAGCACTCGAAGAATGGCCACCATCAAATCATACCCTCGATGATTTCCTGACCACAACGCCCGTCCACGGTGATTTCGAGGGCGTCAGGCCAGACCACCGAGCGTCGTGGCCCGCGCCACGCGGCCGACGCCGAGCATGTAGGCGGCCGTCCGCAGGCTGACCTGTCGCGACGAGGACAGTTGCCAGACCTGTTCGAAGGCCTCGCCGAGAATCCGGTCGAGTTCCTGCCGCACCCGATTGATGCCCCATTGGTAGTGCTGCCGGTTTTGCACCCACTCAAACCAGCTCGCCGTCACGCCGCCGGCATTGGCGAGGATGTCGGGGAGCACGGTGATGTTGTTTCGCAAGAAGATGGCGTCGGCCTCCGGAGTGGTTGGCGAGTTGGCCGCCTCGACGATGATCGGGGCCCGCACGTCCGCAGCGTTGGCAGCCGTCAGCACGCCACCGAGCGCCGCCGGGATGAGCACGTCGCAGTCGAGGGCGAGCAGGTCGGCGTTGGTGATCATGTCGCCGCCGGTGAAGCCTGCGAGGCGGCCGCGGCGCTCCCGGGCATACCGCAGCGCCTCGAGCACGTCGATGCCCTCGGCCCGGTGATAGCCACCGCTGGCGTCGCTGATCGCCACGACACGGCACTCTGCATCGCGAAGAAACTTGGCCGTGTGCGTGCCGACGTTGCCGAAGCCCTGGATCGCGACGGTCGTGCCCGGAATCGTTCTGCCGAGGCGGCTGAGCAGCTTGAGCGTGACGATGCCGACGCCGCGGCCTGTCGCCTCCTCGCGACCCGGAATCCCGTGATACTCCACCGGCTTGCCGGTCACGCAGGCCGGGGCGAATCCGCGATACTTGCCGTATTGGTTCATGATCCAGGCCATCACTTCGGCCGACGTGCCCATGTCGGGCGCGGGAATGTCGACGTCGGGTCCGAAGAGGTCGTGGATCGCATCGACGAAGCTCCGGGTGACCCGCTCCAGTTCCCGAGTCGACAGCGTGGAAGGATCGAGGGCGATGCCCCCCTTTGCGCCGCCGTAGGGAATGTTGACGACTGCCGTCTTCCAGGTCATCAGGGCTGCCAAGGAGCGTACTTCGTCGAGGTCAACATCCGGGTGGTACCGGAGGCCTCCCTTGAGCGGGCCACGGGCGTCGTTGTGCTGCACCCGATACCCGATGAACGTGGCGACTTCGCCCGAGTCGCGTTCGGCCACGACCTGGACCTGCACCTCCCGCTTGGGTGTCAGCAGCAGGCTCCGCATCGTCTCGGAAAGATCGAGCTCGTCGGCGGCCTGCCGAAAGGAGATCTGATTGGCCGTGCTGGCTTTCATGGGGCGGCTCGAGATGAGGAAAAAACCGTGCGGGGCGGGGTCGATCGCGGGCCGCCATCGTATCGGTGGTCGTCATTCCCCCACAAGCGAGGCAGCGATGGCCGGCCGGCCTCCTGAACGGCTACAGTGAGGGGAGCATGAACCTTCCAGATCTCGACACATTTTGGAGGCTCGTGGCGGAGAGCCGGCTCATTGCGGCCGATGAGTTCGAGCGGCTGCGACGGGCTTGCACGGCCGGCGATCCCGTGGCCGCGGCCCAATGGCTCGTGGGCCAAGGGGCGCTCTCGACCTGGCAGGCCCGACGGCTGGCCCGGGGAGATCAGGGGCCGTTCTTCATCGGCGGGTACCGGCTCATGGCCCGCATCGATGCGGAGGGGCCCGGGCTGTTGTTCCGGGTGCGTGAGGAAGGCTCCGGCCGGCGGCTCCAGCTGCGACTGTTGGAGCGGTCGTTGTGCAAGGAGCGGGACGTGTGGACGGGAATCGTCCGTCGCGCCACGATCGCCCACGCCGCCCGTTCCCCGATCCTTTCGAAGACGATCGCTGTCGACAAGGCCGGCTCCCACCGCTTCATCCTCTGCGAAGATATTCCGCTCAAGACGCTGGCGGACGAGTTGGCTGCGGAAGGCTCCCTGCCCGTGGCGGCGGCGGTCCGAATCGCCGTGGAAGTCGCCCGGGCGGCGGCGGAAGTGCATCAGCTCGATGGCGTCCATGGTGCGATCTCACTGGCAGCTCTCCGTCGAGAGCCTTGCCGCGAGGGAGCTGACCCGCGTGCCGCCGGCGTGCGGCTGGCCCAGTTTCCGCTGGCGGGCGATCCTCATCTCCAGCCGCCCCGGCTGCCGCTCGAACTCAAGGACCGGATCGATGCGCTCGGGCAGCAGGCCTGCTTCATCGCGCCGGAACTCGCCGCGCCGGCGGTGGAGTGCACCGTGCGGAGCGACATCTACGCGATCGGGTGCCTCGTCCATGCCCTTGTGAACGGGGAGCCGGCCGGCTGGCAGGGAGATCCGCGACGCACGCTCGCCCACGCGGCGAAGGTCGGCCTGCCTCCACTGGTGGTGCCGGGAGGTCCGGCGAGCCTCGTCGACGTGGTGGCCATGATGACGGCCCGCGATCCGCAGCTGCGGTACGCGTCGGCAATCGAGGCGGCCGATGCCCTCGCCGCTTGCGTGGGGATGCCGCCGCAATCGTTGGTGCCACCGCCTCCTGGTATTCCCGCAGCCGTGATGGCGGGCGAGGCCGGCTCGGCTGTGCAGGCGGCGGCGCCTCGGTCGGCGAGCATGACGATCTCCCCGCCACCGTTTGCCGAGCCGTCGGCGCTCGTGCCCGTAATCGACACTGCCGGCCCCACACGGCCGGTGCCCACGCGAACCCGGGCGACTCCGGCTCGCGGCCGGCAGAAGCGGGGCCGGAAGCAAACGGCACTGTGGGCGACGGCCGGATTGCTGGGGGTGGCCGCCCTCGGGCTCGTCACGCTCGTGCTCGTACTCAGACAACAAGGCACGTCGACGAAACAGGTTGCGTCGACACCCGATTCGAAGCGGCAGCCTGTGGCTGATGGGCCGACGGTTGATGACCGATCCACCACGTCGGCGACCTCGGATGGGCAAGCGAGCGGTGCCGCGATCAAGCGGGGGGACACACCGGAAGAGCATGTGGCCGCCTCGTCGCCGCATGAAGGGGTGGAGCTGGTGGCCAGCGACACGCTTCCGTGGGGTCCTCCGACATCAGGCCCGCCTCCGCCGCTGGCCTATCTGCCTGCCGGCTCGCAGCTGATCCTCCTCGCCCGCCCGGCCGATCTCGTCGCCGACGAGGAGGGACGGCTCTTTGTCACAGCCCTCGGGCCGCAGGTCGCCGCGGTGCTGGGGCTCTTGAAGCAGGTCAGTGGTTGCGGCCTCGAGCGGATCGAGGAGGTGCAGGCCGGGTGGCAGGCAGATACGTCGGGCACCGTGCTGGGTGGATATGCGATCCGGCTCACGCAGCCGGCCGATGAGCAGGCGATCGTGGCCGCCCTCGAGGGGCTCGAGGCGACCAAGGCCGGCGCTGAAACAGTTCACGCGGGATCGTCGCTCAGCCTGTGGCTGCCGACCGCCGAGCAGGGGCGGGTGATCGTGTGCGGCGCCCCGAAGCTCGTGCAGGCGATCGTCGCCTCCGAAGCCACGACCGGGCCGGTCGGCGATTCGAGCCAACTGCGGGCCACGCTGCCGCCCGACATGGAGCGGCTCGTCGGCATGCTCGATCGGTCGCGGCACGTGACGCTCTTCGGCGCGCCGCAGTATCTGCGCACGGAGGGCCGCGACCTGCTCACCGGTTCGCTTGCACAGCTCGTCGACCCGCTCAAGCTGTTTTTCAGCGACGCCGTGCGGGCCGCGGCCCTCTCGCTCCACTTTGGCGACATGGTGTATGTCGAACTCGACGCGGTCGACTCGGTCGA
>JBIKNV010000019.1:0-16073 GCA_044358475.1 Pirellulales bacterium
CCGATCATCTTGACTTTCGGCAGGCGTGCGATGGTGTCGCCCGAGAGGACCGTCTTGTTGGTCAGCACGATCTCGGCATCCCCCACGCGGGAGACGATGTCGGCATCGGCGGTGCGATCAAAAATCGTGCACGGCCCCAACGCCTCGATCGCGGCCCAACTGAGGTCACCGGGGTTGGCCGTGTAGCCATCAAGAATGACGATTCGCATCGCGGAAGGCTACCATAGTGAGGTCGCGGCACGCTGGCGAGAGGAAACGGATTTCCATGAGTGAGCAGATCGGTGTGGTGCTGATCTTCCTCGGCCTCGGGCTCCTCATCGCTGGCCTCGGCTCGCTGGCGCTTCGTGGCATCCCGGTGCTGCTGGGCCGCGGGTCCGCCCGGCGGCTGCGGTGGTCGATGGCCCTCATCGCCGGCGGCCTGGTCGTGGGGGCGCTGCCGTTTGTTTGGCAGAAGGCGTATATGGCGATCGTGGGGCTTGGCCCCCGCGAGCGGGTCGTGGAGGGAAGCCCGGCGGTCGTGCTCACCGGCTGGGACCGCGACGACTATTCGTTTCTGGCCAATCGGCCCGCGATCGAGATCCTGGAGATGGCCAATCCAGACGTCACCGATGCCACGCTCGACCTGCTCGCCGCGCTCCCGCGGCTCAAGGAACTCACGCTCAATGATGCGCAGATCACCGATGCCGGCCTCGCCAAACTCGCCGCCCTGCCGGCCCTGGAAATCCTCCGGGTCGCCCGCACGCAAATCACGCCCGACGGCGTGAAGGCGTTTCTGACCACGCCGCCGCCGCAGTTGTCTCAGTTGGACGTGTCGGGGTGCGGCATCCCGGCATCGACACTCAGAGCCTGGAAGAATGCCGCCCCCTCTGGCACAGACCGCCGCTATGTCAATTGATCCCCTCAATGAAGACGTCGGCAGCAGCCCGGCCAACGCCCGCTTCCTACTTGTCGCCAGTGAATTGGCCTACCTTGGCGAGGCGACGGGGAAGGCAGCCTTCGCCGACCAACTCGGGCTCGAGGCCCGGCTCCTCTCGGTGGGCAACACGCAGGGCTGGGTGGGCGTGAGCCCCGGGCATGTCGTGGTGGCCTTCCGCGGCACGGAGAGCCCGACGAGCCTTGATGGCCTGAAGGACATTCTCCTCACCGACGCGATGAATCTGCTCGTGGTTCCCGAGGGCCGGCTGGGGCATGACTTGGCGGCTGCCGGGGTGGGTGCCCGCTTCCACAAGGGCTTCACCGACGCGCTGGCCGACATTTGGGAGCCGGTCTCCACGGCGGTGGAGAGCGAGCTCACGCAGTGCGACCGACCGCTGTGGATCACCGGCCACAGCCTCGGCGGCGCACTCGCCCTGCTCTCAGCCTGGCTCTTCAAGCGACGGATGGTGGCGGTGCATGAGGTGCATACCTTCGGTGCGCCGATGATCGGCAACCGGGCCGCCTGTGCCGCCTTCAACCGGGAGTTTGCCGGCACGATCCATCGCTATGTGAACGGTCGCGATCCGGTGCCCAAGCTGCCGGCCCTGTCGCTGGTGGCCAATGAGTTTGGGCATGTCGATGCCGAGCGGCTGCTCGGCACCGATCCGGTCCTGCCGCTGGCGAGCGTGCTCGGCGGCATTGCCTCGCGGGCCGCCGGCGGGCTGCTCTCCGGTGCCCTGATCGACGAGGCCTGGAAGGGCATCACCGCGGAGGTCAACAGCCACTTCCTCGACCGCTACCGGCAGTTGCTGGGGTGAAGATCGCACGCGAGAGCGCCTGGTGCCCACCGTTTTGGACGGGAGCCCCCCGCCCGCCCACGTTTGCCGAAGACGCCAATATCAGTCGGCTGCCCGATCGGCATAGTGAGGGGTTCTTCAGCCCCCCTCCCCGACGAAAGGCGACTGCAAGCGATGCGGCCAGTATTCCTCATTTCAGTCTCGATGCTCTGCATGACGCTGATCGCGTCGCAGACGCACGGTGACCAACAATACTCGGTGGTCCAGCCAACAGAGATTGACGACCTCCTCGCCAATCCGGGCATCGGCTGGGAAACCTTCCTCCGGCCTGCCGCTGAGGACACAAATCTCCCAGAGTGGATTCCGTCCACGATCCAGTACATCCGCTGGGGCTGGAAACAACTGGAGCCTGAGCCCAGCCGCATCAATACCGACCTGCTGGACTGCGCCCTACGACGTTCCCGCGCCTCCGGGCAGCAGTTGGCATTTCGGGTGAAGTGCTGCAACCCGGACAAGCATGCTCCTGATCACCCCGCCTGGGTGACACACGCCGGAGGACAGGAGTTGAACGTCGAGTACGGCGGAATCGCCGGCATCACGATCCCCGACATGGACGATCCTGTCGTCCTGAAACATCACCTCGACTTCATCGCGAGGCTGGGGGCCCGCTACGACGGTCATGCCGACCTGGCACACGTTGATCTCGGTTCGATCGGGTGGTGGGGTGAATGGCACATGAGCAATTGCACCGGTGCTGCACTGCCTTCGCTCGCCACCCGCACACGGATCATCGATGCCTACATGAAGGCTTTTCAGAAAACCCTCGTGCTGATGCCACTCGGAGGCGGTCATGAGTGCTTGGCGGATGCCGCCGAGCGCGGCGTCGGCTGGCGGGCCGACTCGCTCGGCGACCTCGGAAGCTTTTCGCAATCCTGGAATCACATGCGGGACATCTACCCCAAGGTGATTCGCGACCAAAAGCTCGACGCGGTTTGGAAGCGCAGCCCGATTGCGTTCGAGCCGCCCAAGACACCCACGGAGTTCGTGGAGCGAGAGTGGCCACTCCGCGGCATCTTCAACTACGCCCTCGCTCTGCACGGCAGCACCTTTAACGGCAAGTCGGCTCCCTTGCCGGACGACGAAGACTTCAACCGCGAGCTCCGCCGTTTTCTGCGTCGCCTGGGCTATCGGTTCGTCCTTCGGGAAATCTCCTTTCCGACAGAGGTTCGGCGCGCAGCGGAGGTTCGGCTGGCCATGCGGTGGCAGAACGTCGGCTCGGCACCGTGCTACCGGCCCTACCACGTCGCCTTCCGGCTTCGCCACGGCGCCGGAGAGCAGGTGTTTGTCAGCTGGATTTCGGTGGATCGCTGGATGCCTGGATCGGTGCCCCTGTTCACCGATGCCTTCCCTCATGCCACCCCCGACCTCCCGTCAGGCCCTGTCGACGTCTGCACAGACCGTTTCGTCGTGCCCGACGATTTCCCGGCGGGCGAGGCCGAACTGGCGATCGCGGTCGTCGATGCCTGCACGCGGCAGCCCGTCGTTCGCCTGGCCATCGACGGCCGAGACAAGGACGGCTGGTATCCCGTCGGCATACTTTCGATTGCTCCATGATGTGGCTTGCACCGCCAGCCGTGAGCCACGGCGCCGTTCGCAATGCACTATGCTGAAGGCAGTCGGGGAACCATATGCAACGAATCTGTCATACGCTCTGCACGCTTGGGCTTTCCCTGCTCGTGGGAGCGATCCACGAATTTGCATGCGCGGAGGATGCTCGGAGCGCCGACGCCCCGGTGCCCATCGCCGCGATTCGATATTTTCCCGAAGATCCGGCCGCTCTTCGGGAGGCGCCCGAGCGGCACACCCCGGTCGTGATCGTCGGCACGGTCACATGGATCTCAGCCGACCCCGACCGGCAGGCGTTCCTCGTCATCCAGGACGAGTCGGCCGGCATCTGGGCGACCGTCCGGCTGGCCCGTGACCGCGGCGTCTGGCGAGGGGACGACGCTGAACTCCGCCGCATTCGCGCGGGCATGCAGGTGGAAATGGAGGGGCTTCAGGAACTCGACGCCTTCGCCCCGATGATCATCCCGCGATCGATCCGAATCATCTCGGAGGACATCCGCCTGCCCGACGCGGAGCCGGCCACGATGGATCGGCTCTTCAGCGGTTGTGACGCCTGCCGGCGCATCGAGGTCGAGGGGCTGTTACGGGGCTTTCGGCAAGGCCTCGTCCATGGCACGCCGCACTGGATTCTCGTGATGGCAACCAATGGCCATCGATTTCTCGTCACGATCCCGCATGACGAACTCACACCCGATCCAGCGCACCTCGTGGATGGGATGCTCCGGGTTCGCGGCGTAGCGGCTTCGCGGTTCACAACCCGTGGCGAGTTTATCGCACCGACGATCCAACTGCTGTCCGCGGACGACATCATCACCGTTGCTGCGCCCCGGCTTGCACCGTTCGAATCACCAAAGCTGCCGCTCGCCCGGATCTCCCGGTTTCAAAAGAACCCACCCAGCGCGAACCGAATCCGCACCGAGGGTATCGTCAGCCATGCGGTTCCTGGCGAACTTTTCTATCTTCAGGATGGCGCAACCGGCCTTCGTGTTGAATCCCAGACGGACGAGATCCTGCACCCCGGTGATCGTGTTGAAGTGGCGGGATTCGTGGACCGCGGCCGGGTGATGGCAGGCATCTCGGAGGCGGCAGGCATCACGGAAGCGGTGGTCCGACGCCTCGGAACCGGCCCCCAGCCTCGGCCCATTGCGATCCAGCCCGACGACATCGTGGCGATCAACACGACAGCCCGCGCCAACGGACTGATCGCAAGTCCGGGGGATTACGACGGGTGCCTTGTGATGTTTCGGGCCCGGCTTCTGGAAATTCGGCGCACGCTCGCGGGGGGAGTATTTCTGCTGTCTGCAGGGAAATCGACCGTGGTAGCGGCCGTCCCGACGATGGCGTTCACATCGCTGAGGAATCTCGCCCTGGGAAGCGAATTGCAGGTGACGGGGATCGTCCAGGCCGACATCCGCTCCGAGACACACAATTCGCCGATCTGGCTGCTTCCGAGCGTCGAGCGCATGGATGTCCTACTGCGGACGGCTGACGACGTGCGGGTAATCGGCACGCCGTCGTGGTGGACACCACGGCGGCTCGTCGTCGCTTTGGTGGCTACGGGTGGCATTCTTTCGTTGGCGTTGGGCTGGGTCTGGCTGCTCAGACGGCAGGTGGCGGCGACCGCGGCACGGCTGCTTGCGGAGATGCGTACCCGTCGCGAGGCGGCAGTCGAATTCAGCGCCACGCTCCGTGAGCGGAATCGGATTGCGGCCAACCTCCACGACACACTGCTCCAGACCATGTCGGCAATCGGCATGCAACTGCAATCGTGTGAACTGAGCCGCGCGGAAGACCGCCTGCCGCCGGCCCCCCATCTCGGCCTCGCTCGTCGCATGGTCGAACACGCCATCGGTGAATTACGACAATCGGTGTGGGCACTGCGAAGCTTTCCCTTGAAAGGGCAGCGATTCCCCGAGGCGGTCTCGTCGATGGTGGCTCTGCTGGGCACGGGCCAACGTGCGACAATCAACGTCAACGTGATCGGCGACCAGCCCGACGTACCAGACTTCGTGGCGGGCAATCTTCTGCTCGTCGTTCAGGAGGCGATCCGCAACGCTCTTCACCATGCCAACGCCAGGACGATCGATGTGGGAATCGCGTTCGACGCCCAACACGACACGATCGATGTGACCGTTGCCGATGACGGGGCCGGATTTGTGCCGGGCACGCAACCCGATGCCCTGCAGGGCCACTTCGGCCTCCAAGGCATGCGCGAGCGAACGGAACGGCTGGGCGGCAGCATCGACATCGACAGTGCTCCCGGCCAAGGTACGAGCATCCGCGCCCGCGTTCGAAACCGCGATTATGACCGGGAAATCGCTGGGGACTGACGGGCGAGCGGCGTTGCCGATTCCGCCAATGGCACGCGGCACGCTACCGTCGTACCCTCACCTGAAAGCGGAAACGACGCTGCTGCGAGATTCGAATGGAGGGTGACACCCATGGTTGCGGAAACAGTCTGCCGCGGCGGTCTCGCGATCCGTCTCTTGCTCGTCGATGACCATCCCGTGATGCGCGCCGCCTTGGCGGCTCTTCTCGGGTTCGAAAAAGACTTTCTCATCGTCGGGCAGGCCGATGACGGCACGACTGCCCTGCGAGTGTGGCGAGAGAATCGTCCCGATGTCTGCCTGCTCGACGTGACGATGGCGGGCATGGACGGCTTTGAAACGCTGCGACGGCTGCGCGAGATATCCCCACAAGCACGCGTCTTGATGCTCACCTCCTCGGAGTCTGCCGAAGACATGGAGCACGCAATGGCCGCCGGTGCCCAGGGCTATCTCACGAAAAATGTCGACTATGCCGATCTTGTCGCAGCAATCCGTAGCGTGCATGACGGCGGCCGACCAATCACACCCGGCCTTCGCGAAGCAGTGCGGCAGGATGCGGTTCTCGGCCCGCTGACTCCGCGGGAACTCGAGGTACTCGGCTTGCTCCGCCAAGGATTTACAAACACGGAAATCGGAAACCTGCTCGGCTTTTCCGAGCGGACGGCCCGCGCCCACGTAGGTGCGATCAAGGACAAACTGCACTGCGCGCACCGTGCCGAGGCAGTGGCCAAAGGGTACGAACTGGGCCTTTTGAAGTTCACCCCGGCAAGCCGCGGCAGCAATCGCTCGCCCTGATCGGTTCAGCTATTTTGCCGCTTCCTCCAATAGCCGCCAGCTCACGCGGCCGTCAGGATACCGGTGGGGTTCGCACGTGACCTCACCCTCGTCGAGTTCGTTGCCAGCCAACTCCCGCGGGTGTCACCGAAGGCTCTCTTTCTTTCGCACCAAGGAGCATAGTCATGAATCACCGCTTGATTCGTCATGGTTTCACACTCGTCGAACTGCTCGTGGTGATCGCGATCATCGGTGTGCTCATCGGCCTCTTGGTGCCGGCAGTGCAAGCCGCCCGCGAGTCCGCTCGCCGAATGTCATGCCAAAACAGCCTGAAGCAAATCGGGCTCGGTGCGCTCAACGTCGAGTCGTCCACGGGCGCTTATCCGACAACCGGCATCGCGGCCCCGCTGTGGACGAGCCCACGCATCAGCTGGACCGACACAAATCAACAGAATCGCGACATCTACGGCACACCGGCGACGACCTGGATGTACCAGATCCTCCCCTTCATTGAGCAACAGGCGGTCTTTGACATGCGGCTCGTCGGCAATGGGTTGCAGGCAACGGGAGCGACGTGCCTCAAGACCGCGCGGATCGGGGCCTACAACTGCCCTGGACGCTCGAATCGTACGAACACCGAGAGCGGCCAGGTCTACGCATTGTTCGACTATGCCTCGTTCGCGCGCATGGATGGATCGAACAGTTCGCGGGACATGGCATCGCCGGGCACGTGGACGCCTCCGTATTCACAGGCGGGGTGCGATCTCATGTATGGCGGAATCATTTGCCCGGGCGGATTCACCGGGGATGCAGGCAACACATTCACAAAAGCGTCTTCCATGCGGATCGCAAACGTCACGGACGGTACGTCTCATACCTTCATGATTGCCGAAAAATCGGTCCGCACATCCCACTACTCGGGCGGATCGAATTACGACCGCTGGGGCGGCATGTACCCGGCCGGACATTGGGAATTCATTCGCCAACTGGGCTGGTATGGCCCGCTCCAAGACGACGCCCCACGGTCATCGTCGCTCCCTGCGTGGGAGACGAGTGGTGATCGCGGCTTTGGTGCTTCCCACCCGGCCGGCTTCGGGATGGTGATGGCGGATGGCTCGGTGCGGATATCGTCCTACGACATCAGCAAGGACATTCTCAAAACCATCGGGGTTCGTAACGACGGCGCCGGCCGCTCGTCCGATTTCTGATCGCCGCACAGCGCTCACCAAGATAAGGAATACGAGGAACCCCCTATGAATTCACGCTCGTTTTACTGGCTGGTGATCGGCGGCGTGCTGGCGACGGGATGCAGCCAGCATCCAAATGCCTCGTCGCTCATCGAGCAGATGAACGACTCGAATGGAAAGCGGCTGGCCAATCTCTACTCCGTCTATCAGGCGCGCCACAACTTCACGGGCCCGAACAATAAGGCGGCTTTCGTCACATTCATTCAGCAGGGAATACTGCCGTCCGAACTTGAGGGAACGGGGGTTGACCCCAATGCGCTTGAATATTTGTTCACGTCGGAGCGGGATGGGGAGCCCTTCTTCATCCGCTACGGCGTCGTGGCACCGTCTTGGGGCGTGTCCCGTCAGGCCGTCGTCTTCGAGGAAAACGGCGCCGGTGGCAGCGTGGCCGTGTTCATGACGGGACCGAAGAGAATCGAGGTGGCCAAAGATGAAGTGGCCGCGTATCGCAACGGCGACAAGGATGAACTGCCGGAGAAGCCGCTGGCCGCCCCACCGCCTGAGGAGAAGGGCTGACGACGCCCTCACCCGTGCCAGCCGTGAACATGCTCTGGCAGCATCCTCACGCCAGCCACTCCGGCTTGAAGAGCATCGTAAGGCCGAGCAGGAGAATCACGCCGCCGCTCACGAGTTTCAGCCAGCGACCGCCCGTCTCCTGAAGCTTGAGCCGGGAGAGCGTCCACACGACGCCGGCCACCATCAGCGCATCGTCAAACATGTAGGCCAGGATGTAGAGCAGCAGGTAGCCGTAGCGGCCCGCGGCAGAAAAACCCTGCTGGGAAAGAATGCTCGTATAGACCGCCGGCAGCCCCGCCGTGCAGAGGAGTTCGACAATATTTACGAGCACAGCCAGCGTGAACGCACCGGCGATCGCCGCCGGCAGGTCGTTCGCATTCACGATCCCCCGCATTCGGTCATAAATCCCCGGCTTCGCCGCTTCCGGGATCGAGAGCGACACCCCCTGCTTGAAAGCCACGAAATCCTTCACGTGGATCGTGCCGATCACGAGCGCCAGCAGGCCCAGGCAGACCTGCACAGGCCTCACGTAGCCAATCCACTGGAAGACGTTGAGCCAAGCCGCCATGAAGGCGAAGTAGGCCGCCCCGCTGACGAATACGAACGTTCCTGCAATGGCGAGGATCCGCAACCGATCCTTGAGATTCACAAGGATCGAAAGCAGCAGGAGCAGCACCCACATCGCGCAGGGATTGAAGCCGTCGATCAGGCCGACGGCCAGCGTGAAGAGCGGCATCCCCAGCCGCCGCGGATCGAGCCACCCGTTGAAGATCTCGAGCGCCGGCACGTCGGTGACCGCCGGCTCGGCCTGCTCATGAACAATCGGCTGATCGTCCCTCTGGTCGAGCGGCTCAGCCGAAGCATCTGAGCGAGGCTGAGAAGCCCGCTCGTCGGAAGTTGGGAGAATCGGTGCCGTCGTGTCGCTCGAATCCCGGAGTGGTGGCGACTCCGGCTGCGACGTCGGACAGTCTGCAGCCCAGCGATCGACGAGCTGTTCGATCCGTCGCCCCGTCGTCGCTGCCGCGTCAAACCCGATCACGACCGAGTTGCAGATCTGCAACACCGGCACACTCACGCCGCCGACGCCGTTTTTCTTGACGAGCTGCTCCAGCCGGGCCCGGCCCGCGGCGTCTGCGGCGATGTCGACCGACACTGCGGCGAATCCCGGATAGCGGGCCAGGAACGACGGGATCCAGGCCTTGGCGTCGGCACATCTCGCGCACCCCGGCCGGGTGTAGAGCGTGATGCCACACATCTCCCGCAAACGGCCCTCGATGGTGGTGACGTCGCGAACGCCGGCTACGACGCGGTTGCATCCGAAGACGACGGGGGTAGTCGTCGCGTCGATCGCCAGCCGGGCTGACAGAGCCGCCAGCTTCTCACCGGCATCTCCCGCTGCATCGAGATCGTGCCCCCGGATTACGATGCCCGCGCGGCGCTCCGCAAACTCAGCCGCCGCCGCGGCCACGCCACGCTCGGCGGCGCTATCGCCGTGATAATAGATATCGATGCGCAGACAGCGCGGCAACGGGTCAGCTGCGTCGCTGACTGCAGAGAGAAGCGGCAAAAGGAGCAGGCTCGCCCAGCAGACGTGGCCACGGATGCACATCGCAGAGTCTCCATGAGGAGTCGCAGGCGTGCGACTGGGAAGTGTACGCCGCCAAGAAAAGACCCGCTGATTTCCACAATGTCGTATCATTCGCCGGTAGCGACTTCTCCTTCGGTCGGCCCCCGGGCTCGCGCCCGGGGCTTCCTGCTGGAGCCCGCAGAAAGCCCTCGGCGCAAACCCATCCCACAGGAAGCCGCCGGCGCAAGCCGGCGGGCCGATTCACCAATCAACGCCGCCCCAGGCCTCGTCGGTTGACCGTCCATGCCATGACGTTTCCCATTCTCCCGTTCATTGGACCAGCCCCTGAAGATCGATCGCGCCATCGGCACCACATTTGAGAGCAACGCCTTCAACATGATTCTCTTCGTCGCACTCGACGCCATGCACGCCGAGCAGCTCTCCCAAGCAAAGCAACGGGTGCCATTCTTCGAGCCTGATGCGTTGCTGATGATCTTCGTCCTCGTGGGAGCGTTGACCATCGTCTATCGACTCTCGTAACGTGATTCACATCAGGGCCCTCTGATGACGAAGCCGTCCCCTTCTGCACCGCCGGCGTGGCATGCCCTCCCCGTCGGCGAGGTGGGAATGCGGCTCGGAGTCGATTCACGCATCGGCCTCTCCACCGCCGAGGCCGCCGTGCGGCTGGAGCACTACGGCGACAACACGCTCGTCGAGGCGCAGCCGGTGCCCATCTGGCGGCGGATCGCCCGTCAATTCGCCGAACTTGTCATCTGGATTCTCATCGCGGCCGCGGTGATCTCTGCCGGGATGGGGGAGTGGGCCGACGCAACCGCGATCGCCGCGATCGTCATCGTCAACACCCTGATCGGCTTCTTTCAGGAAGAACGGGCGATGCAGGCGCTGGCCGCGCTTCGCAAGCTCTCCTCGCCACAGGTGCGGGTGATGCGTGATGGCAGGCTCGTATCGATCCCGGTTCGCGAGGTGGTGCCCGGCGACCATATTGAACTGGAGGCCGGTGACTATGTGCCGGCCGATGCCCGGCTCGTCGAAGCCCACGCACTCAAGGCCCAAGAGGCGGCCCTGACCGGTGAGTCGCTACCGCTCGAGAAGCTGGTCAAGGCCACACTGGCTGCCGATACCCCGCTCGGCGACCGCCGCACGATGGTCTATGCCGGCACCGTCATTGCCGCGGGCCGCGGCGAGGCGGTCGTCGTGGCCACCGGCATGGACACCGAGCTCGGTCACATCGCCGGGCTCCTGGAGCAGTCCCCGGCCGAGGTCACCCCGCTGCAGCGGCGGCTCGGTGAACTCGGCCGCGTGCTGATCCTGGTCTGTTTCGCGATCGTGGCGGTCATCTTCACATTGGAAATTCGCCGCGGCGGCAGCCTCTGGGAGGTGCTGATGACGTCCGTCAGCCTGGCGGTGGCGGCCGTGCCCGAGGGCCTGCCAGCGGTGGTGACGCTGGTGCTGGCGATCGGCCTGCAGCGGATGGTGGCCCGCAACGCTTTGGTTCGCCGGTTGCCGAGCGTTGAGACACTCGGGTCGGTGACGGTTGTCTGCTCCGACAAGACGGGCACGCTCACCCGCAACGAAATGACCGTCCGCGAGCTGCACGCTGGCCGCCAGTCTTGGCACATCACGGGAACGGGCTACGCTCCGCATGGCGAATTTCACGATGCCGGTGGCGGCGATGCCACCGCCCTGAGCCGTGACGACATTCGCCACAACGCCGACCTGCAACGGCTGCTCACGATCGCCACCACCTGCAACAACGCTTCCGTGCAGCCGAAGGGTGATGGCGGGCAGTGGCAGGTCGTCGGCGATCCCACCGAGGGCGCGCTCGTGGTCGCTGCGCTCAAGGCAGGCATCGAGCGCGATGAGGCCGCCGAGCATCCGCTCCTGGAGATTCCTTTCGACTCGGAGCGGAAGACGATGTCGGTCGTCGTCGGCCTGCCGAGTGGACGTCGCCTCATGTATTCCAAGGGTGCCCCGGAGGCGATGCTCCCCAAGTGCGCGACCGAGCAGGTGAAGGGAGAGGTCGCACCCCTTTCAGATGCGCGGCGACACGAGATCCTCGCCACCGCCGCCGACATGGCTGAGCGGGCGCTGCGGGTGCTGGCGCTTGGGTGGCGCGACTACGGCAGCCACGAGCGCGATACGGGAGATTCGGCCGACCAGGAACACGATCTCGTCTTCTGCGGGCTGGCAGGCATGATCGACCCGCCCCGCGACGAGGCCCGCGAGGCGGTCGCCCGCTGCCGCTCCGCCGGCATCCGTCCCGTGATGATCACGGGCGACCACCCTGCCACGGCTCTGGCAATCGCCCGTGAGCTGGGAATGGCCGATGGCACCGGCCGTGCCGCGACGGGCACCGACCTCGACGCGCTGTCCGATGAAGAGCTGGCTGCAAGCGCTCACACCATCAGCGTCTATGCCCGCGTCTCGGCGGCTCACAAACTCCGCGTTGTCCAGGCCTGGCAGGCCCGCGGCGAGGTGGTGGGCATGACGGGCGACGGGGTCAACGACGCTCCGGCCGTGAAGGCGGCCGACATTGGCATCGCGATGGGCATCACCGGCACCGACGTCACGAAAGAGGCATCGGACATGGTGCTGACCGACGACAACTTCGCCTCGATCGTCAATGCGGTCGAGGAGGGCCGTGGCATCTACGACAACATCCAGAAGTTCATCCACTACCTCCTCTCTTGCAATGCCGGCGAGGTGCTGCTCATGCTGGTGCCCGCGCTGGCAGGCTGGCCGCCCCCCCTGGCGCCCATGCAGATCCTCTGGCTCAACCTCGTCACCGACGGATTGCCGGCGCTCGCGCTCGGCCTCGAGCCGCCGGAGCCCGACATCATGCACCGTGATCCGCGGCCACCGAAGGAGCCCGTGATCACGTGGTCTCGCGGTCTGACGATCCTGTTTCATGGCACGCTCGTGGCGGCGGTATGCCTGTTTGCATTCTGGACGAGCTATCAGGGCGTTCCCGCGAACATGCCCCACGCCCGCACGTTCACGTTCTGCGTGGCGGCCTTTGCCCAGCTCTTCTTCGCCATCGGCTGCCGCAGCGACCGGGTGACGGCGTTCGCTCAGGGTTTCTTCACCAACCCCTGGCTGCTGGGAGCGATCCTCATCTCGTCGCTGTTGCAGGTGACCGTCGTGATGCTGCCATTCGCCCAGCCTGTCTTCGAAGTGGGGAGCACTCTCGGCCGCGACTGGGTTACCGTGATCCTACTGGCGTTGATCCCCGTAACGGTGATCGAGATAGTAAAGGCGTTATGCAACCTGCTTGGCTTCCGAGGCACGGCCTCCAGCATCTGATCGATGTGCTCCGCGATCGCGGCCACCGCGTGGTGGGTCCGCAGGTGGACGACGGCGCGGTCGTCTACCGCGATCTCGCCGATGCGTCGCTCCTCCCCTCCGGATGGATCGACGAGCAGGATGGCGGCGTCTACCGGCTCCACCACGATCCGACAGCCGGCACGTTCGACCACGTCGTCGGCCCGCACTCGCTCAAGAATTTTCTCTTTCCTGCGAGGGAGACGGTAGAGACCTGGAGCCGCACCCCCGACGGCTGGCAACAGACCACCCCAGCCTTCGAGCCCGAGCGGCTCGCGGTGATCGGCGTCCGCGGCTGTGACCTGGCGGCGCTCGCGATCCAAGACCGCGTATTCATGGGGGGCGACTCCGTCGACGTCCGCTACCAGGCCCGCCGTGAGAAACTCTTCGTCGTGGCAGTGAACTGCCGCCGAGCGGCCGCCACCTGCTTCTGCCATTCGATGGGCTGCGGCCCCGCCGCCGGGCCGGGATTCGATCTCGCGCTTACCGAAGTCGGCGATCGCTTCGCGATCGAAGCCGCAACCGATGCCGGTGAAGCAACGCTTGTTGATCGCGTCAGCCGCCTGCCGCTTGTGCCGCTCACTCCCGACGAGGTCGCTTCCGTGCGGCAGGTTCCCGAAACGCTTCGCGAGTCAATGCAGGCCCGCGCGACCGAAGAGGGAAAACCGCGGCCGCGCAGCCTCGACACGGAGAACATCCGCGACCTCCTCTTCGAGAATCTCACGCACCCTCGCTGGGCGGAGGTGGCCGATCGCTGCCTCTCGTGCGCCAACTGCACGCTCGTCTGCCCCACCTGTTTTTGCTCGAGCGTGGGCGAAGTGAGCGATCTCACTGGCGACGAAGTTTCCCGTGAGCGGCACTGGGCCTCCTGCTTCACGCTCGAACACTCGCAGATGCACGGGGCCAACGCCCGCCCCACGACGGCCGCCCGCTACCGGCAGTGGCTCACCCACAAGCTCGCGGGCTGGATCGACCAATTTGGCACCTCTGGCTGCACCGGCTGCGGCCGCTGCATCACGTGGTGCCCCGTCGGCATCGACATCACCGAAGAAGTGGCTGCGATCCGCGAGTCGCCAGCCTCCTTACCACCTTGATCCCGTCATGACCGCCCCGCTCCGCCATGCAAGCCCGCCCCGCCCGTGCATTCGCACGCCGGCGCCCGAGCCGCTGGCTTTCGGCCGCGATGCCTGGCACCACCATGTCACGCGCATCGTCGCGATTCACGAGGAGATCGCGGGGGTGCGCACCTACGATCTCGCGTTTCGTGATCCTGACGCCGTGGCCGGCTATGCATTTGCGCCAGGCCAATTCAACATGCTCTACCTGCCGGGCATTGGCGAGGCGGCGATCTCGATCAGCTCCGATCCCCGGGAACGAGCCTTCGTCGGGCACACTGTCAAGGCCGTGGGCAACGTCACCCATGCGCTCGAACGACTCGGCGTGGGTGATGAGGTGGTGCTCCGCGGCCCATTCGGCACGGCCTGGCCACTCGAGGAGCTGCGGGGCCGCGACGTCTTGATCGTGACCGGTGGCGTGGGGCTCGCCTCGGTACGATCGGTGATCCTTCACATCACCGCGGCCCGCGGCGACTACGGCCGCGTGTTCGTGCTTTTTGGCGCGAAGACGCCAGCCGGATTGATCTACGCGAATGAATACGAAGCCTGGCGGGCGGCGGGCATCGACGTACGGCTGATAGTCGATGAAGCCGACGCCGGCTGGACGGGCCACGTCGGCCTCGTGACGGCACTGTTCGACGATCTGAGACTCAGCGCCGCTGCCAGCGGCCTCATCTGCTGCGGCCCCGAGCCGATGATGCTGGCGGTGGTGCGGCGAGCCCGCGCGGCGGGCGTCTCGACCAGCGATATCTACCTCTCGATGGAGCGGAACATGAGCTGCGCTGCGCGGCTGTGCGGGCTGTGCCAGTTCGGCCCCGAGTTCGTCTGTCGCGACGGCCCGGTGTTTCCCTACGACCGGATCGCACACTTCCTGGAAATCAAGCACCTGTAAGAAGCCCCATGCGTCCTCGACTCGCCGTGTACAAGTTTGCCTCCTGCGACGGTTGCCAGCTCCAGGTGATCGACGTGCTCGGCCGCGCACGGCCGCACCTCGGCGAGGTGGCCGACCTCCTCGAGATCGAGCATTTCCTCGAGGCCCGCTCGCGGATCGGGGCGGGGCCCTACGATGTCGGCCTCGTAGAAGGCTCGGTCTCCACGCCCCACGATGTCGAGCGGATCAAGGAGATCCGCCAGCAGTGCCGATTCCTCGTCACGATCGGCGCCTGTGCGACCGCCGGCGGCATCCAGGCGCTGCGTAACTGGGGGCAGATCGATGATTTTCTCGGCGCGGTCTACGCGACGCCGGCCTACATCGACACGCTGGCCACGAGCGACCCCGTGGCGGCGCACGTGAAGGTCGATTTCGAACTCCGCGGCTGCCCGATCGACCCGGGCCAACTCGCCAGCGTGATCTCCGCCTTCTGCATCGGCCGCAAGCCGCGGCTGCCGGGCTACTCGGTGTGTGTCGAATGCAAGGAACGCGGCACGGTCTGCGTGGCGGTTGCAAAAGGCATCCCGTGCCTCGGCCCGGTCACGCAGGCCGGCTGCGGCGCGATCTGCCCCGCCCACGACCGCGAGTGCTTCGGCTGCTACGGCCCCGATCGGCAGGAGCCCAACCTCGTGAGCCTCACCGGCTTCTACGAGCGGCACGGCGCCAACCGCGACAGCCTCGGCCGCCTGGTGCAGTCGTTCAACGCGTGGGCACCGGAGTTTCGCGCGGAGCACGATCGATTGTCAGGAGACAAGCCATGAGCAGCGTGCGGAAACTCACCGTGCCGGCGCTGACTCGCGTGGAGGGGGAAGGCGCGCTCCGCGTCCGCGTTGTCGATGGCAAGGTCGAGATCGCGGAGTTCAACATCTACGAGCCACCGCGGTTTTTCGAACGGCTCATGAAGGGTCGCGAGATC
>JBIKNV010000230.1:0-4981 GCA_044358475.1 Pirellulales bacterium
CACGATGTGTTATCCACGACCTCTCGTGAATGCACGCACGCAAAGGAGGATTCATGTTCGAACAATTCAGTCGATCAAAGAGCAACTGGTGGGCAATGATCGCAGTCGCAGTGGTAGCGGGAATGGGAACTCGTGCCGAGGGCGGCCCGCCCTCGCTCAGCACCAACCCAGGCAATCTTGCGATCTTCCCCGCCCGGGGCCAGACCCCCGACCAGCAGAAGGCGGATGAGGCCGCTGCCTACGACTGGGCCACGAAACAGACCGGCTGGGATCCCTACCAGGCCAAGGCGTTGCTCGACCAACAGACGCAGGCCTCGGCGGCGTCTGCCGGCGCCGCGCGGGGCGGTGCCTTCAAGGGAGCGGCCGGCGGAGCTCTCGCTGGGGTCGCCATCGGTGCCATCGCCGGCGATGCCGGCAAGGGAGCGGCCATCGGGGCGACGTCGCTGGGCCTGACCGGAGGCGTCCGTTCACGACGGGCCGTGAAGGCTGCCGGAGGTGCGTCGGATGCAGCTGCTGCCACCTACCAACAGCAGTTCGCCCTGTGGAACAGAAACTTCATGGCGGCCATGGAAGCCAAGGGCTACACCGTCCGCTAACTGATCACGAGTCCGCAACTGAGCGTCCGCACTGGGCGGACGGAATCCTCGAAACAATCGAACAATGGAGTGAATGGAATGGCGACACGTTTGACACGCTTCCTGGCCCTTGGTTTGTTCACACTCATAGCGACGCTGGTGGCGGCTGGTAACGCCTGGGCTGTCGACACGTGGTTGTGCACGGTCGCCTCGGCCGTCGCCGTGGACGAAGATGGCACGGTCGGCCCTCCCGATCTCGGCGACAAGGAACGGCCCACGTTCTTCCGCTTGGATGCCACGAAGAAGGAACTGACGCTGCTGGCTCCCGAGTCACGCCGTGGCGAGGTCACAAAACTCGAGACCGTGCACCAGTCGGAAGGCGTGTCGGTGTTCAGCGGGGTGGAAAACAACCGCGGAGTGACGCTCGTGATCACCCCGGAAGGCCGCCTGACCCTGTCCATTATCGCCGATGGCGTGGTGTGGTCGGTCTTCGGCCACGCGTTGCCGGAAGGGGACACAAAGTAGGGCGACACGCCGCCCCTTCGATCCCTGCTCGCCTTCCCTCCCTGTCAGTTCTTGAGGCGGAGGAAGGCGATCGGTTGGGCGGTGGGCGGACTCCCGGCGAGCTTGAAGTCGAAGGCATCAGCCCCCTTCGATTGCACGCCACCGGTCATTGTCCCGGCCGACGCGCTCACAAGGGCAATCGCATCGCGGGCGGTCTCGATCGTGCCCGCGATCTCGACCGGAGGCCGGCCAGCGGGGGTGGCCTTCCACGTGAATCGTGAGTCGTCGGTGATGAGGAGTTCCACGGAGTCCTTGCCGCTCGTTGCCGTCCAGCGGCCCACGAGATCGGTTTCGGGGCCGGCCGGCGCTGCGTCGTCGCGGGCGATCGTCTTCTCCTCACCGCGGGGTGAAGAGCTCTCGGCCCCGCCCGTGGCCTCTCCCTGCGTCGGCTGCATGGCATCGAGCAGCCGCTTCGCAACAACGTCGTCAGGCTGCTTGGCCACCACCACGCGCAGCGCGTCGGATGCCAGATCGACATGTCCGCCGACGAGGTAGTGATAGGCCAGCACGAAGTGACCGGCAGCATTGTCGGGCTTGGCGCGGCAGAAATCCTCGAGCTTTCGCAACTGCTGAGTGTAGGCGTCGACCGAGCCGTAGAGACTGCTCATCGTTGTCCAGTCCATGCCGGGCGCGACGGCAAGCACCGAATTGAGCGTGGCCGCGGCTTCGGGATAGCGGCCCAATGCGAAGAGCGAAAGCGCCCGCACCTCGTGGATGACCGAGTCACTAGGAGACTGCTTCACGGCCGTGTCGCACCCGGCCAGCGCAGCCGCATAGTCTTCCTTCTTGAAGGCGGCCAACGCCGCGTCGAATACCGCATCCGCGGCAGAGGGCGCCACCGTCTGCTCGTTCGTCGCCGATCCCCCCTGCACGGTGCTCGAGTCGCTCACGTCTCCGTCGTTGGTGATGTAATTGTTCACAACGACGGGCTGCGAGTAGTCGTAGGGCGACGCTGCGACGACTGCGGCCGGCATTGCCGAGCAATAGGGATTCACATAGCCGGCGCCACCGTAGCCCCAGCCCCAGTTGCTAATCGTCGACGCCAGGCCCCAGGTCGCGGCACCGACCGCGAACGGCGCCCACCAGCCTCCGCCGTAGCCCCAGTTGCCCCCCCAGCAGCCGTTGTACCAGCCGCCGTAGTGCGGGTTCACATAGCCTGTGTTCCAGCGATTGGCTAAGCCACCATAGCCAGCGCCATAGCCGGGCACACCCCAGCCACCCACATTGATGTTGTTGAAGTTGTTGTTGTTTCCCCAGTTGCCGCTTCCGATGTTGCCACTGCCGATATTGCCACTGTTCCAGAAATTGTTGCCGTCGCCGATGCCTGGCCGGTTGCCACCAATCCCGGGGCGATTCCCGCTGACACTGCCAGGCAGCCGACCGGGCAATGTCGTGGGGCGTTGCAGATCGGCAAGACTCGGACGATCTCCCAACGAGCTCGGTCTGCTGGGGCGCGCCGCCACACCAGGCGTGGGAAAGTTTGGCCGAGTGGTCGGTCGTCCCGCCGGGCGACCGGCAATGCCACCCGGCCGCCCCACCTGACCGGGCAACGTCGTCGGACGGTTGGACAGCGACGGCCGCGACAGCCCGGGCGCGGGAGCGGGTTTCGTGGCGATACCGGGCTGCGGTCGCAATGAACCCAGGCCGGGTCGGGCCGGTGATGCACCAGGCCGCAGCGTTGCGCCCGGCCGCAGGCCGGCCGGTGGTGCCGGCCGCGTCATCCCGCCCGCCGGAAGCGACGGACGGCCGCCCGCGGCAAGGCTCGGACGCGACGGCGCAGGACGCGCAATCCCAGCGGGCCGTTGGATCGGCCCTGCCGCCGGCCGCTGCACCTGCGGCCTGGCTTGCGGTCTGGCCTGCGGTCTGGGCATCTGGGGCCGCGACACCGGTGCAGCAGGCCGGGCCACGCCGCCGGCAGGCCTTGCCATGCCGCCCGCCGGCCTTGCCATGGCGGGCCGTCCACCGCCACCGCCCCCCGGCCGAGCCTCGGCCCGGGGCGGCATCACGCACGCTGCCACGGCCAAAAGAAACAGACCACACGCCACTGATGCTGAGCGATTCAATACGATCAAGGTTTTCGAGGCGTTCATAGACGTTTCCTTCTTCACTGTGCGGCGGTGGGCCGAGGCGATCGCCGGGATACCGTCACCTCGAAATCAGGTTCCTCGACTCCACCGACGATCCGATCGGTGCCACGGACCACGAAATGATCCGTATCCTTCACCGAGATCATCAGAGTTGCGAAACCGGTCACGCCATCCGGCATGGTGGCCGCCGACTTCACGACCCACCCCGCATCGGTCGCGTCCCAGCGTCCTTCGGTGAAGCCGCCGTCGCTGTCAAACGTCCAGGACCGCAGTTGGCCTGTCGCCGGATCCCATCCAATCCGCTGAACGCTCTTCGACTCGCCGGCCCCGGCGGCCGACATGGTGTAGTCGCCGAGAAGAAAGTTGCCGTCGTCGCTCCAACGAAATGAGATCGCAGTGCGGCCATCCGGCCCCTCGTCGACCCAGTCCCCCACGAGCCACGAGACCGACTGCAGCATCTCCTGTGGACCCGGCAGCGGATCGTCGGTGAACTCGTGATAGGAAGCAATCGGCCACCGGTCGCCCTGCTTCGATCGAAGAGTCACATACCGGACCTGCGCGGTCTCGCCATCGGCCGTCGTGATCCGCCGCTGCCCTTCCTCGACGGCCAGTGTTTCACCGACCGGCCGGCTGGAGGTCACGAGCATCTCGAGCGTCGACTTCGGGAACCGCCGAAAAAAGCCAGCGAAAAGCTCCGTGATCACGCCCTTTCCCGCATGCACGGTCCCGGCCTCATCGACGAGCTCGCCGGTCTCGAGAAACATCGCGGCCAGGGCCGCAGCATCACCAGCGTTGAAGGCTTTGACGGTAGCCTCGGATTCCCTTTGCAGGGCCTGTTCGAGCGGCGAACCAGCGGCGGCCTCCACCATCACAAGCGTTGTCAAAAGAAACGTGGATACGGTCGACAGCACGTTCATGTCAGTCATCTCGAGCGAAGGGAACCGGAGCAACCCGACGGACGGCCCGCCGTGGTCAGCAAGAAGTTCGTTCTACGGAACCTCAGGACGGCGTCTATGCAATTTCGGAAAAAACCCCCATTGGGCCGTGCGATCCGCACAACCCGAACGAACCGTTGTCCGCGCTGCGAAGTTGTGCCGGTCGGGAAAAATTGCCGACCACTATCTCCGGTCAGGGATGGATGACGTGGCATTCCAACGGAGGGTGAAGACATGTCGTACGGTGATTCCTCGATGCGGACCTGGGTGGAGTGGAAATCGGTGCTGTTCGGTGGCGCGGTCGCGTTGACCACCGCCTATGTCGGGCTCGTCTTGCCCTCCCGCGGCCACATCGCATCCCTCGAGGGACAGGTCGTGCGTTTGGCGTCCGCTGTTGATGCCCTCAACGCGTCGCGCGGCGACGTCGACCGGGTGACGACACTGCTGGGAAGGCTCGAGGCTCAGGCCGGCCGGCTGGCTGCCGCGGAAGCGACGATGGCACGGGTCGAAAGCCTCGGTGAACGGGTGATCGCTACGACCGACCGGCTCACAGCCGCCCGCACCACCCTCGAACGCATCGACCAACTCCACCAGGATGTCGCCGTGCGAGTGGCCGCCGTCGCCGAGGTCGAGACCTCACTGGCCAAGGTAGAGGCGATGACCACACGGGCTGCTGAGCGGGCCGACCGCCTCATGAATCTCGAAGCACGGCTCGTTCAGGCAAGCGTCGACGTGCGGGCGGCCGATGCTGCGCTGGTGCGACTCACCGACCTCGCCGAGATGCTCTCCGGCGCTTCGGGCACGGTGGGCCAGCTCCAAC
>JBIKNV010000462.1:0-2867 GCA_044358475.1 Pirellulales bacterium
TGCGCATCGCCGCGCGGCGGCCGGCATCATGGTTGGCTGCCGGCATCGCCTGCGGGGCCGCCGGGGCGTCGCATCCCGTGGAGGCGATGGCCGTCGCAGCCCTGGCCATGCTCGCGGCGACGGGGGAGATGCCGCCGGCCGGCATCCCGCGATTGCCTGGCGGTTGGCTTGCCGCACGGATGGCGTGGCCGCTCCTGGGTCTGGCCACTGGTGCCGCAGTGAGGCTGCTTGGGAGTGCCGGCGTGGCACCCGGACGAGCCGCAGCGGTGTCGGTGGCGGCCTGTCTGGCTTCGCTGGTGACGGCATTCATGCTCTGGGCAGGTCGACGGGCGAGTATGACGGGTGCCGACACGATCAGCCTGGCCATGGTGACAGCGACGGCTGCGGTCATGGCCGGTGGCTTGGCCGACGCCTGGCCGGTCGCCGCAGTCAGTTGGGTTGTTCTGGCGCCGCTCGCACTCTGGCTCGCACGTTGGTTCCATGGTCGCGCCGATGCCCCCCTGCCCCGCAGTGGTGGCGACATGGTGGCCGGCTTGATACCGCAAACGCCTCTGCGTTGCTTCCTCGGACGTACGGCCATGGTGACCATGCTCCTGGCCATGGTCGGTTGGCTCCTCCTGAATCCGACGCAGGCCACGTGGGCGGCAGCTCTCGGTGGGGCCTGGATGATCTGTCTCGCCCTGCCGACGGCAACTCTTCAAGACAGGAGCATGGATGGTGCAGGGACAGCCTGGGCGTTGCTTCTCCGATCGACGCCGGGCCAGCGTGCGGGGCTGAACGCGCTCGGGAGCGGCCCCCGGATGTCCATCGAGTCAGTGGTTCGGCATGCGGCCGTGCTCGGGTGGCCTTCGCTGGTGGCCGCGGCCGTGGCCGCCGGCTCACCGACGGGGCCGTGGCCGGCGCTCATCGTGGCGGCCGCGATCATGGCCATCGCGGGGGTCTTGATCCTGGTGAGGCTCGCCTGCCACGCCTTGGGGGGCTCGCGTGAAACCGCCTTTGCGACGATTTTGGCCCTCGTCGCCGGGGCCCTGCTGATTCTCCCCACCGGCGAACCCAGTGATGTTGCAGCATTTCGCCTCGACCTGCCAGACTGCCTCAGTTGAGAGAGCCTGCCGCGGCCCTTCGCGCAAGGTGGGCAATGTTTCCCTGTGGATGTTGAGAATTCCGTGTGGCTGGTTCGATACAAGCCGGGTATGCCGGTGATGCGAAATCTGCCACCTCGAGAAGGAGCGCTGTTGTGCACGGATTGACCAAGGAACGATCGGCCCCGCGGTGCCTCAGCAACGGCTCGCTGCGATGGTCGCGGATGGTGGCAGCCTGCTGCGGGGTGGTGGCGATGGTGGTCTCGGCGTCTGCCCATGGGGGCAGTTTTCCGCCGAGCGAGACCATTTTCCCGTCGACGACGAAGGCCTGGATCAGTGTTCCCGACAGTCGGGGGTTCGGGGATGCGTTCAACCGGTCGACGTATGGGCGGCTTCTCAAGGATCCCAACATGAAGCCCTTTGTCGAGAGCTTCCGCAAGCAGCTCTCCGAATCGGGCAGCAAGCGGCTGGCGAAGCTGGGCCTCAAAATCGCGGATCTCGACGCGGTGCCCGGCGGTGAGATCGCGGCTGCCGCGATCGGCCTGGAGGACGGCCTGCTGGCGACCGTGCTGCTTGTCGACACCACGGGGCACGATGCCGAGGCCGACGGGCTGCTGAAGAAGATCGAGGCGCGGCTCACGGAGCGGCAGGCGAAGAAGCTCACCGTCGAGGGTCTGCCCGACGCACTTCGCGTGTACTCGCTGCCTCCCGATGCCGACGCGGCCCGTCGCGATGAGAAGAACATGCGGGAACGCCGCGTCGCGTTCGCCCGAGCGCCGGCTGCCCTGATCGTGGGAGACCACGCGGCGACTGTCGCCGACGTGTTGGCCACCCTTTCCAAGGGGCGGGCCGACAGTCTCGCCTCCCTGCCGAGCTTCACCGCCGTTCGAAAACAGTGCGGCCAGCACGTGACCGCCTCGGCCGCTCCGCTGCGGTGGTATATCGACCCCTTCGGTTTCGCCACCGCCTACCAGGCCACCAACCCGCCGCGTGAGAAGAAGAAGGGGCCCGACTACGTCGCCATCTTGCAGCGGCAAGGCTTCAGTGCCGTGAAGGGCGCCGGGGGATTTCTTGCGTTTGACGACGGTATCTACGAAATGCGGCATCACGCGATGATTTACGCGCCGCCACTGGAAGGGCGGCAGCCGTTTGCGATCGACCGGTTTGACGGTGCGGCCCGCCTGCTGCACTTTCCCGACGCCGAGACGGTCGCACCTCCTGCCTGGGCGCCACGGGATGTCTCCAGTTGGATTTCGCTGCAGTGGGATCTCCAAAACGCCTTCAGCTCGATCGAGCCGCTCGTCGACGACTTCGTCGGCGAAGAGGGCGTGTTTGACGACGTGATCGCGTCGCTCAAGGAGGATCCGGATGGCCCGCAGATCGACGTCGAAAAGGATCTCGTGAACTGCCTCGGCAAGCGGTTGACCGTTATCAGTGATTACGCCGAGCCGATCGGCGTGGAGAGCGAGCGGCTCGTGATCGCGATCGAGGCGACTGATCCGGAGCGGGTCGCCCAGACGGTGGCCAAGAGCATGTCGACCGATCCGGACATGCAGAAAGTCGACTTCAACGGGCTTGTCATCTGGGAACTCGTTGATCGGACGATGGAGATCCCCAAGCTCGAGATCGAGACGCCGGGCGGCGCGATCGCCCACGCCGATAATGATGACGACCCCCGCGATGCCCGCCGCCGCCGGCAGCGGCTCCGCGAACGGGAGGAGAAGCTCCTGCCCCATTCGGCCGTCACGATCGCCAACGGGCATCTTCTGATCGCCTCGCATCGTG
>JBIKNV010000033.1:0-12990 GCA_044358475.1 Pirellulales bacterium
TCGTGACTTCCTCGAGCGGGTGCTCACCAACTCGAGTGGCACCGAATCGCTCGCCTCGTCCCCTGACTACGTTGCCTCAGTCGCCGAGCTCGGCAAGTTGCTGCCGGGCAAGTCGGCGGCCCGGTCTTTCAACCGGGAAGACGAAGCCATCCGTCCGGCCTATGAGATGCTTCGACAGGGCATGATGCCCAAGTCGAAGAGCATGCTGGGGCAGCTGCTCAACGGGGTTTTTGGTGACGGCAAGGAAGGGCATGTGCGGGAGCAGAAGATCGACGGCAGCACGCTGCCGGAGTTCGACCTGATCCGTGGCTACCTTGGGACCGGCGCGACTGGCCTCCAGAACCTCCCCGATGGCTGGTCCATCACGGGATTCTCGCTAGCGAAAGGCCCCGAGCCCGAGGTGGCCCGTCGCCCCGTCGCGCCCGTCGGCAGCTCCCTCCAGGAAGCACCGGGCGCGAGCCCGGTGGCTGTGGCGGCGCCGGCTGGTGGGTCATCCCGCGGGCTTGCGCCCTGCGGCTTGCTGCACGAAACCCTCGCCCTCGTGGCCTCGGGTTTCTTGGCGACCCTCCGGTCGCTCTCGTAGGCCCGCCCCTCCAGGCGGGCAGCGCAGGATGGTGGTGCAATCATGCAGCTCCCTCCAGGAAGCACCGGGCGCGAGCCCGGTGGCTGTGGCGGCGCCGGCTGGTGGGTCATCCCGCGGGCTTGCGCCCTGCGGCTTGCTGTTTGCAGCCGGCCCTACTGACCCTGCACTTTGGCCCAAAACGGGTGCTGGCGATCGCCGCGGAGGCGGAGGTCCTCGAGCATCACGTCGAGATCGGGGGTGATCTCACCACGGAAGAGACGGCTGCCGTTGAGGGTCACCGTGGCTGGCTGCCGAAAATCGATGAACTCCGGGGAGAGCCAGATCGTCACGTCGGCTGCTCCGCAGCGGACCACAATGGAATTGCCGGGCGTCGTCTTGGCAGTGATCGACAGGGGGGCAAAGCCCTTCGGCGGTGGCCAGTCGTCCGGCAGCACGATCGTCCGTGGCGGCTGGCCGGCCATTTCCACCCACCAGAAGAAATTGTCCCAGGGTCGCAGCGACACGGCCTCGATCTCCGCCGGGAAAAAATTCCGTTTCTTGATCGCCATCCAGCCGAAAATCCGCAGGATCTCGTCCGAGAAGTGCTCGTGGCCGCGGCCGCGGTATTCGATGTAGGTGGCATCGAAGCCCTTGGCGAAGTAGCGGTCGAGATCCATCGTGTTGCGCTGGAAGGTTGCCGCGTCGAGTTCACCCCCGATGAGGTAGAGCGGAAGCGACTCAGCGTTGCGCCAATAGTGGGTGACATAGTTTCCCGCAGCTGGGGCGACGGCTACGAGCCCGGCCCACAGGTCGGGATGCGCCAGGGCGATGTCCCAGGCGGCATCGCCCCCCAGCGAGTGGCCCGAGAGAAAAACCCGGTCGGTGTCGATTGCAAACCGCTTCGTCGCGGCGCGGACCGCGTTGAGCACGGCGGCATGCTCCCGGGCGGAATATTCGTAGGCCGCCTGGCCTATGCGGGCCCACCGTGGCGCGATCACGATCGTGCCGTGGCGGTCGGCCTGACCGCGTCGCACGCCGTCGGGGCCCGCCACACCGGCCCACCACTCGATCTGGTTGAGCGGCGTCGACCAGGACGCATGCAGCGACACGACGGCGGGGTAGCTGCGGAGCGGGTCGTATTCGCTGGGCAGTTGCACGAGGCAGGTGGTCCCTTCCTGCCCTTCCAGACCCGGCACTTCGAGTTCGTAGAGCCCGGGTGACTTCTCTTGGGGTGGTTCGAGCGGCGGCCGCATCAGCCGCGCGATGCCCGCGACAGTGGCGGCGTCGAAGGCCTCCTCGTCAGCGAGTCGGCGGCGGAGCTCCGTGCGTCGGGCTGGCTCCCCGGCCTGGAGATAGTCGCGAACGAGGTCGCGCACACGGGCCATGGAGAGGGACAGCTTGAGGTTGTCGGTGGCCGTGGCCGCCCCCTGCACCCAGCCGGAAATGCCGATCGCCACGGCCCGATCGACTGGCATCGTGGCATCGAGGCCGAGCCGTTCAAACGTCGCCAATCGCTCGAGCGTGGCGAAGGTCACTTGCTGCCGGATTTCCGCGACGATGGCCTCGGCCTGTCGGCGATCACCGTCGTCACCGAGCTGCAGCGTTCGCTCCGCGAGTGTGGCGACCAGCCGCTGGGCTCGTGCCTGGGCGTCACGGTAGCGGTCCCGCTCTTCACGGATCTCCTCGAGGATCTCTCCACTGGCCCCCTCGACCGGAAAATTCTCGAGCAGCCGCATGGCGAGCCGATCCTGTCCGACGCGGCCGCGTAGCCGGATTTCCTCGAGCAATCGGGCATTCATCAGGTTGGCCAGTCCGTCCCGCTCGGCGGCGAGGCCGGCCAGATCGGGAAAGTCGCGAAGCACCCCGTCGAGTTCCCGTCGCGCGTCGTCGAATCGCTCCGCCTGCAGGTAGAGCCTCACCACCCGCAGCCGCTCGTCGGCGTCATTTCGCTCGATGCCATGGTCGATCACCCTGGCGAGCACGTCGCGCGGAATCGACGACGTGGCGATCCGCATGTCGAGCAGATGGGGCCGCTCCATGGCGACAGTCTCGAGGCTCGTCCACCGCGGTGTGATCTGCGTGATCCCCTGGACGATGTCGAGTTGTCCGCTGGCTGTGATCAGCGACAGGATGCGGCGGCCATGGTCGTCGAAGGGCGTCGTCCCGAGAATGCCGCCCACACCCGCCACGCGACGTCCTTCCTGCGCGACTCGTTGAGGAATCGGGATCCGCTCCGTCACCGGGCCGGTCTGGCCAGGCTCGGCCTTCACGACCCGTCGCTTCGAGACCATCGTGCGGGTCAGTTCGTCGTCGCAGACCAAGATCGACGTGGAACTGGTCTCCGGAGGAGCGGCCTTTGGATCCACCGCCACGCCCGGCAGCAGGACAAACTGCCCTTCCAGCACGCGGCCATCGGCGAGTTCCACGCGGTCGCCTCGGGCGGCGGGAATCCATGCCACGCTGCAGACGACAGCGGCCGCCGCGACGACCAGCAGCACGTTTCGCCGCACGGTAGATGGTTGCCAGCGTGCGTGAAGGCTCAACATGTCACGGTTCACGGGGCCACCTGCCGGGGTGCACGCAGGCCCCTACTCTACCGCTCGCAGCGGGAATTCGCCCACCGCAGCCCGACGTTGCTTGACCCTGCCAAGCCGGCCATCGCACAATCTGGATGATTTGGCACGGCGCGAGTCGTTGCCCCGCATGCCCGCGGCGGAGAGCGTGGTGCCGCCCTTTTCGGCCCAACCCCATGCGTTCGACCCTGGTCCGACTCCTCACCGGGTCGGTCATCGCCGCCCTCCTGATGCCGATGGTGCTGGGAGTGGTGCTCGGGCTGGCGGCTCTGCTGGCCGCGCTGGGCGATGCCTCGGCGGCGTCCCTCTGTCGCAGCGTCAGCCTCGTGGTGGGAGTGGTTTGGCTGGTGTCGGTGATCGCCACCGCGATCGTGGGAGGCGTCGTCGCCATCGACGCCTCCGCGCGGACCGAGAACCGGGGAGCCACGGGGAGTGCCGATCAACGTCCAGAAGGGAGAGTCTGATGAGGCCCTCAGTTGTGCCGTGCGTGTGGAGATGGTGGCAGGTCGCAAGGTTCGTGGCCCTGTGTGTTGCAGGTGTGGCACAGGGTGACCGAGTGGTCTCTGCAGCGCCGCCGGCCGCTGCTGGCGCGGTCAGCTTTTCGAAAGACATTGCGCCCCTGCTCGTTCGCTCCTGCGGAGGGTGCCATGTGACGGGCAAGAAGGGAGACTTTCACATCCCCACCTATGCCGCGCTCGCGCGATCAGGGGTGGTTCAGCCCGGAGTGGGGCAGGCGAGCCGGATCGTGGAAGTCATCGTCAGTGGCGACATGCCCCGCGGAGGCGGCAAGGTGGCGGCCGCGGACCTCGCCACACTGGTCAAGTGGATCGACATGGGCGCACCGTACGACGGCGGCGACCCCACACTCCCGCTGGCCGCGATCGGCGGCCGGCCGCAGCCGGGTGGCACCCGCGCCGGGAAGCCACCGGCCAAGGCAGACGAGATGAAGGTCGCCACGTTGAAGCCGGGCGAAGTCTCGTTCGCTCTGGACGTGGCTCCTGTGCTGATCGAGTCCTGTCTGCCCTGTCACGGCGGATTTGAGACCGAATCAGGCTTCAGTCTGGTGGCCTTTCCGCGGCTGCTTCGCGGCGGCGACAGTGGTGCCGCAGTCGAGCCCGGCACATCGGCCGACAGCCTGCTCGTCAAGAAGATTCGTGGCACCGGGATTGATGGACAGCGGATGCCTCTGGGCAAGGCTCCCCTTTCAAACGACGTCATTGCCCGGATCGCCACATGGATCGACGAAGGGGCCCGACTCGACGTGGCAGCCGCGGGGGGTGACCTCCGGGCGATCGCGGCGGCCGGGCGGGCGACGCACTTGTCGGACGAGGAACTGGCAGCGGTGCGCCGCGACGCGGCTCGCGACTATTGGCGCCGGTTTCTCCCCGACGAAACCCCACAGGTCGTGGATCGCGATGGCTTGACCGTGATCGGCAATCTTTCGGCGGCCCGCATCGAAACGGTTGCCTCAGTTGCCGCTGCCGTCTGGGGCGATCTGGCGAAGCGGCTCGCCGCGGGAACGTCGGATCGAGGAGACGCTGGTGCGAACCCCGTGAAGGGCGGCATCGCGGTGTATGCCTTTGCCAAGTCGTACGACTTCTCAGAGTTTTGGCTGGCTCGTCACCAGACGGACCGACCTCGCGGTGTCACGTCGACGGCCGGCTCCGCCGGGGATGTGGTCTATGCGGCGTTCGTGGCCTCCGATTCCCTGCTGGATGACGCCGACACGAAGCAGAGCGATTTGGGCTACACAATTGCCGCCGAACTGGGAGCGGCGGTGTTTTTCGTGCGCGGATCACCGGCCTGGTTTGCGGAAGGAGCAGGTCGCGTGCTGGCGGCTGACGTCGTCCCGAAAGCCCCCCTGGCCCGCGGGGCACGCGCCGATCTCGCCAAGACACTCGAGAAAATCTCGGCGCCCGAGGATCTGCTCGCGGGCCGGGCCGAGCCTCAGGCCACGGCGGCCGTCGCGGCAGCCTTCATCGACCGGCTCTCGGCATCAGGCTCGAAACTGCCTGCGTTGCTGGCCGCAATGGATGCTGGTGCGAGCTTCGATGAAGCATTTCAGGCGACGTTCCGCAACGCCCCAGAACCCCTCCTCGAGGCGTGGCTGACACAGGAAGCGCGGCGGAACAGGCGGCGATAAGTTTTCCATCGCAATGCCGTGGCATCGCGGTATGCGGAGAGCTCGTTTCAAAAAAGACGGGGGTGCCTTGAACCCCGGGGCATGTGATCCGAGCGAGTCGCAGCCGAAGCGGCGATCGACGGCTATACACGCGACCGGAGCAATTGATCGGCCCCCAACGAGCCTCGTTAAGAGCTCACCGGCATGGGTCGAGGCAGCACGCGCATGACAGAAAACTTATCGCCGCAGGCTCCACGCTGCGGCCTGATCCTCCTGAGTTTCAACGAAATGAACCAGAGCAGTTGAGCCGGTTCAGTCCTCGACTTCGTTGCCGACCGGCTCCATGGTCTTTGTATTCCGTTCGACTGCCAAGACAACCGTCTGGCGTTCCACGCCCTCAGGCGTGCTCGTCACGATCGGCAGCACCTGCCGCTTGTTGGGCAGATCGACACGCACGCGAAACGTGCCGTCCGGCCGGACGGTGACCGGTTCGCCCTGGAGCGTCACCAGCATCCCGGGCTGGGTGACGCCGTAGACGACCATTTCCGCGTCGACCTGCAATTCCGTGCCGGGGATGTGCTGTACATGGTCCGCTAAAACCGTGTCGCCCCGGCTGGCGTTGGGGGTCAGAGAACGCTGGAGCCGCTCCTCGAAGAGTTCCTGCAATTCCGTGCTGTTGTTTTCTGGTGAGAACCCACCGCTCATGGCATAGATCTTTTCGCACTGCTCGACGAGGTCGCCCCAGTGGGTGTCGAGGGTGTCGCCCTGCGAGGGAGCGGGCGTGGAGACAGTGTTACTGCGGGCCAGGCCGTGAAACCGGCCCGACGTTGCCCGGTACCCGATTTCCACGCGGCAGCGGAGCGGTTCGCGGACATCGATGAACCAGTTTTTTACGCCGCCATGAATCTCGATTTCCCGAACCACCCGCTCTGATGGGCTGGTTCGCATGCCCGAATCCACCTGCAGCACCCGCAGCATCGGCCGAGCCGTATGCCAGTCCGCACCGAGTGCGGCCTGGGCCCGCTCCACGCTCCGGGGAGTGATCTCCCAAAACACATGGAGCCAGTGAGGGCCACGAACCATGAGCACCATTCGGTCTCGTAGCGGCCGTGGCGCCCGACCCCCCTCCGGCCGGCTGGCGAGGCTCTTGGCTCTGGCGAGCCGTTCACGGGCTTCCGCGATCCGCTGGGAAATGACTGCGCTGCGGGCCGTATCACGGGCGACGGGGTTGCGGTCCGGCAGAGGTTCAGCCGATTTGCCGGCATCCCCGCGTTTGGCGGAGCGGGCCTTGCGTACCAACGCACGAATAAGTTCGTCTTTGCGCATGGCGTGCCAGCCAGGAACGCCCTGCCGCTTGGCAAGGCGGGCCAGGTCACGCACGGGCTTGTCCCGGAGGCTGGCGGTCGTCATGAGCCGAACTCACTGGGGCCGAAAGGTCCATTCACGCTCCTCTCAACCGTATCTTCAACGGTGCCCGAAAGCAACCAACGGGCGACCGGCAGAGCACGAAAAAGCCTGTTTTTCAGGCTATTTCGGTGGTTCTTTGAGAATGTGAAGCGGCTCGTTACTCGCCGCGGAGCCGCAGGCCCCGCTCGACCAGCTTTTCCCGCACCTCGTTGAGGCTCGTGACCCCGAAGTTCTTGCACTCCATGAGATCCTCGCCTGTCCGCCGCACGAGCTCGCCGATCGTGTTAATCCCGAGCTTGGTCATGCACTTGCGGGCCCGGACCGAAAGGTTGAGCTCGCTGATCGAGGCGGCATAGATTTCCTGCTCGTCGGCCGAGGGCTCGACCGTCTCCAGCACCGGTTCCGCTTCGACGACTGCCTCGGTGAGCATGCCCAGCGAGAGTCCCTTGGAGGCGAGCATGTCTTTGATTTCGGAAAGACTTGTCTCACCGAAATTCTTGCTGGCCAGAATTTCAGCCTCGGGGGTGCGGGCCAGGTCGCCCAGCGTATGGATTCCCATCTTCTGCAGACAGTTGCGGCTTCGCACCGAAAGCTCAAAGTCACTGACCGGGAGGCCGAGCACATGATCCAGACGATCCCGCTGCTTCTGCTCCTGTTCCGTCGTGAGGAGATCGTCGGAGGCGGTGCAATCCTTGAGAAACAGTCGCGCCCTGGGGTGGTCGGGAAATGCCTCGAGCACGCGGCGATAACACCGCTGGGCCTTCACAAAATCATCGCGGTCTTCGTACAGAATGCCGAGGTTGACGAGGGCGCCTACCGAGGCCGGGTACCGCTGCAGCGACTTTTCGTAGCAGGTCTCTGCTTCCTCGTCGTTGCCGAGTCGGTCATGCAGCACGCCCATCGAAAAGAGGGCCGCAGGATGGCCGGGATCGATGGACAGGGCTTTTTCGTAGGCTTTGACGACTTCGGAGACATCGGCACCGTTTTCAGCCAGCACGTCTCCCTTGGCCACCCAGTACTCGGCCGAGTCGTGGGCCTCGGCCCCAAGCTCATTGACGATCCGCGCGGCCTGATCGGGCTGGCCTGCGGCCCGCAATGACCGGGCGATGCCCGCGGTGCACGCCGCAGCGTCATAGCCGGCTTTCTTCGCCGCCTCGAAGCAATGTTGCGCGGCGTCATGGGCGCCTGTGGCGAGATGGGCCAAGGCCTGATGGAACAGAGCGAGGGCGCCCCCGTCTGCTGCGCGAAGCGTTTCGATGGCGTGAGACGCCCGGCCCAACAGGTATTGGCAAACGCCGAGTCGGACGGCCGTGGCGGGACTGCGATCTGGCTGCGATTCCAGTTCGCGAACCGCATCCCGCAGATCGCGGTGCAGGCTGGCATCCGTGCCGAGCGCGTCGAGCATGCTGCGAACCTCGGATGGGCCGAAGGGGCCGGTTCCAGTCACAAGGTCGCGAATATCGGGAGCAACAGCGGATGGCATACCAGCGCTACCTCGTATCGGTGTCTACAAAGAAAAGAACGAAAAGTTCGAGCCTACTCAACCACGTCCGGGGCAACCACGCCCGCGGCCGCAAAAGCCAGCGGCGGGAGTCGAACCCGCAACCCCCGCATTACGAATGCGGTGCTCTGCCAATTGAAGCTACGCTGGCACGCCGCCCTGCCCGCCACCGCGGACAGTCACGGTTTTACCGTTCCGAGCACCGCAACCTAGCGCACGGGCCCGCCATGAGTCAAGTGTCCACCCCGATGAAGGCCGCAAAAACAAGGGCTACTGCCCCCCAAAAAATGAAAGTGGGGCCTCAGACCTGGTGGGAGCGTCCCACCGCCGGGCATGAGGGTCAGGGGCAAGGCGACCGCACACCCGAAAAAGCCAGAGGCCCCACCTTGAAGTGGGAAAGGGTTGTTTAGCCGGGGCGTTGTGCCCCGGCAGGCGTCTTTCTTTGCAAGCAGTGTGCCAAACCGGTGGCAGAACGACGTGCAGATGCGAGAATCGCGTTGGGAAGTCGGGATTCATGGGCCGTAAGCCACTGTTGCGTTGGAAAAATTTTTGTCGAAATCGCAACCGCTTCTTGACTGTGGCGGTGCAGACTCGCGTTCTCTGGAGCATTTTGCGGCGGGCTGTTGCAGGATGCCTCGATCTGCTGCCAGGTTTGGTTCCCGAAGGCTGCCGGTGCTGCGGCGTTGGCCACAGCCGATATGATGCGATGAAAGACATCACTGTGGAGCCGCCCCCGTGAACCCCCGCCTGCCAGCCCTGATCGGTCCGCATCGCTGCGGACCGGGATTGCCCCCCGTGGTCATCGCCGGCCCGTGCGTCATCGAGAGCGAATCACTCTGCCTGCGGATTGCCGAACACCTGGCGGGATTGGCCGCTTCCCTGCCGATCAAGGTTGTTTTCAAGGCGTCGTTCGACAAAGCCAATCGTACGAGCGGTTCGTCTTATCGGGGGCCAGGCGTGGATGAGGGCCTCAGCGTGCTGGAGCGCGTGCGGGCTGCGACCGGTCTCCCGGTCACGACGGATGTGCATCTGCCTGAGCAGGCCACGGCTGCCGGCCAGGTCTGCGATCTCCTGCAGATCCCGGCCTTTCTGTGCCGGCAGACCGATCTGCTTGTGGCTGCTGCCGCGACGGGCCGGGCGGTGAATGTCAAGAAAGGTCAGTTTGTCGCGCCGACCGACATGAAGCACGTCGTGGCGAAACTTCTCGCCGGCGGCTGCACCGACGTCCTCCTGTGCGAACGAGGAACTTTTTTCGGCTACGGACGACTCGTCAATGACTTTGCCGGGCTGCTTACGATGCGAGCGATGGGCGTGCCGGTGATCTTCGATGCCACGCATTCAGTGCAACAGCCCGCGAGCCTCGGGGAGGCGACCGGCGGTGATCGAGCCCTCGTCGAGCCACTGGCCCGGGCGGCTGCCGCCGTGGGAATCGATGGTTTCTTCTTCGAGACCCATCCCGATCCCGACACGAGCCCCAGCGACGGTGCCAACATGGTGCCGCTGCGGCAGCTCGGCGGCGTGTTGGAGCGGGTGCTCCTGATTCACGAAGCGCGGCTCGCTGGCGAGCGGTGTGGCACGGCGTTGTGATGGTGTGATGCGGGGGCGTGTGGGCCGGGATGCGGGGAATACCATGATGAGTTTTGCACGGATCGTGGTGCTCGGAAGCGTATGCCTGTGGATCTTTCTTGGCTGCGGTCGCCGCGATGGTGCTCCGCCTGAGCCAGCCGATGCAGCCCAGCAGGTCGTGCTCGTCCCCGAAGCCGTTCGGGAGAAACTCCTCGATGGGGCGATGTCGGTACTCGGCCGGCTCGAGGACTACGACGAGTCGGCGGCGTTTGCCCAGGTGTTTGACCGTCTCAACCAGTGGAGTCACGGAAACCCGGCGGCGGATGCCGTGGCGGTTGGCGACTGGCGGGTCGATCCGCTCTTTGCCGGTCTGGCGGAGCGACTGCGTCCAGAGGTGGTCGCGACGGGGCTGGAGGCGTCCGTTTTCAATGCGGCGACCGATGTCACCGCCCTGCGGGATCAGCGCTGGTTGGCCGACATTTGTACGACTGCCCGTGGCGACGCCATCGACGACCTCGATGTGGCGACGCGGCTCTTCGACTGGACCATTCGGAGTCTGTCGATCGCCACCGATCCCCCCATGGTGCCGAGCCCAGCCGCGGCCGGTGTGCGCTGGTTTCTGCCGGGCGAGGTGCTGCTGTCGGGCCGCGCGAGCGCCGCGCAGCGGTCGTGGATCTTCCTGCAATTGCTGCGGCATGCGGGGCTCGATGGCGTGATGCTCGCCACTGGGCCCGCGGCGTCGCCCCGCCCCTGGGTGCCGGCGGTGCTTTCCGGGGGCGAGGCCTACCTCTTTGAGCCGACCTATGGCCTGCCGATTCCGGGGCCCGCGGGCGAAGGCGTGGCGACCGCCCGGCAGGCGGCGGCCGACCCCGCAATCTTGGCCTCGCTCTCGCTGCCTGATCGGAGCTATCCGGTGCAGGCGGCCGACGTCAAAAACCTTTCGATCCTCGTGGCGGCCGATCCAGGGCTGCTTTCCCGGCGAATGCATCTCCTCGACAAGCGGATGGCGGGCAGTCGGGCAGTATCGCTCTCCATCGCGCCGTCGGCCGTCGCCCAACGTGCCCGCGAGGCGTTGCCGAAGGAGTCGTCGGAGACGGGCGCCGTCGGTTTGTGGGAGTTTCCTTGGGAGACGGCGATTCGCCGCCGGGATCCGGCCGTGCAGACGGCGGCCGCCCAGGAATTGGCGGTGATGGCGTTGGCCATGGAGCAGCCGGCGGGCCGTGATGGGTTGCAGCGATCCCGCGTCGTGCGGCCGCTGTTCGCGGCCCGGGTGCGTGAGTTTCGTGGTGACTTGAGCGGCCCCGACGGGGCGAAGGCCGCCTATCTTGCTGCTCGGCCCACCACCGCGGCGATCAATGCCGCCGTCTCCCAGTTGCCGGCCCAGCAGGCCGATCGCGTCAAGCGGCTCTACCAGCAGATGAAGGAGGATGCTACCTACTGGCTCGGCATCCTGACGCTTGCCGAAGGGGACACGGAGGCTGCCATCGATTACCTCGACCGCCTCACCCTTCAGGCGGCCCCCGATTCCCCATGGACCGACTCTGCTCGGATCAACCTTGCGACGGCCCTTGTGCAGCTTGGCCGGACGGCCGAGGCAGCGGCCCTCCTCGAAGCCGACACATCCCCGCAGCGGTTTGGCAGCCAGATCCGCGCCGCCCGCCTGGAAGCCGCAGAGCGGTAAAGGCCGCAGCCAAACGGCCCGGAGCCGGCGGCGGCGTTGCCGGCGGCGGGCTCGCGAGGTATCGTTACGGATCTCGATTTTTGCAAAGGAAGAATCATGAAAGATGGCGTTCATCCCAACTACATCGACACCGTCGTCCGCTGCGGCTGCGGCAACACGTTCTCCACGCGGAGCACCGTGCCGGAGATCAAGGTCGACATCTGCAACGTCTGCCATCCCTATTTCACCGGCAAGCTGAAGTTCGTCGACACAGCCGGGCGAATCGAGAAGTTCAAGACGAAGTTCGCCGGTGCCGGGTACGCGAGCCTGAAAAAAAAGAAGGCATCCACCCCGGCTGCGTCGTGAGCCGGCTGATCCATGCGCGACCAACTCGAAGCCAAGCTTTCCCGGTTCGTCGAACTGGAGCGGGCGTTGGTCGATCCCGAGGTGCTTGCCGACCCGCAAAGGCTCTCGAGTGCCGCGCGTGAGCACGGCTCGCTCGCTCGACTGTCCCTGAAGTATCGCGGCTTCCTCGATCTCGAGCGGCAGATCGCCGAGCACGAGGAGATGCGACGGGATGCCGATGCCGACGTGCGGGCACTCGCCGAGGCGGAATTGCCCGACCTTCGCCTGCGCCGCGAGTCGGAGTGGGAGGAACTCGTCGACCTCTGTTCCGACGATGACGACGCCGACCGCGCGCGGTGCATCATGGAGCTGCGGGCTGGCACCGGTGGCGAGGAGGCGGCGCTCTTCGTCGGCGATCTGTATGAGATGTACCGCCGCTACTGCGCCGAGCAGGGGTTTGAGGTGGAGGTCATGGATGCCAGCCCGACCGAACTGGGCGGCTTCAAGGAGCTCGTGCTCGGCCTCGCGGGGGCGGGCGTGTTTCGCAAGCTTCAGCACGAAAGCGGTGGCCATCGCGTGCAGCGGGTTCCCGATACCGAGACGAAGGGCCGTATCCACACGTCGGCCGCCACGGTCGCCGTGTTGCCGGAGCCGGAGGACGTGGAGGTGTCGCTCTCGCCCGACGACTATCGCAAGGATCTCTTCTGCGCCAGCGGCCCCGGGGGGCAGCACGTCAATAAGACGGCCTCCGCGGTTCGGCTCACCCATCTCGCGACGGGCATCGTGGTGCAGTGCCAGGACGAAAAAAGCCAGCACAAGAACCTCGCCAAGGCCCTTCGCGTGCTGAAGACGAGGCTGTATGAGCATGAGCGGCAGATCGAGCACGACAAGCGGTCGGCCGAGCGGAAGGGGCTCGTGGGCTCGGGTGACCGTAGTCAGCGGATTCGCACCTACAACTATCCGCAGAACCGCCTCACCGACCACCGTATCAACGAGAGCTTCACGCTCGACCAGGTGATGGCCGGCCGGCTTGGCCTCGTGGTGGACGCCATCGATGAATACGCCCGACGGCAGCGGCGGGCGGCGATGGAAGGATCGGCCCCGCAGGCCTCGGCATGAGCAACACTCCTCCCGGCGACGACTCCTGGACCGTGGGCCGGCTGCTCGCCTGGACCACCGACTGGCTCGGCAGCCGGGGCAGCGAGTCGCCGCGGCTTGATGCTGAGGTGTTGCTCGCCCATGTCCGCGGCTGTC
>JBIKNV010000231.1:0-4965 GCA_044358475.1 Pirellulales bacterium
CGTGCCCATCGTCATGCAAGTTCCGGCCGACCTGGCGATTCCCTCTTCGAGCTGCCGCCAGACGCAGGCATCGAGGCAGCCGGCCTGCCGCTCGGCCCAGTACTTCCAGACGTCGGTGCCGCTGCCAAGCCGCTCGGTGCGGTGGCGACCGGCGAGCATCGGGCCGGCGGGCATGAAGATGGCCGGCAGATCGGCCGAGATCGCCCCCATGAGCAGGCCCGGCACGGTTTTATCGCAGCCGCCCATCAGCACCGCACCGTCGACGGGATGACTGCGGAGCACCTCCTCGGTCTCGAGCGCCAACAGGTTGCGATAGAGCATCGCCGTCGGCTTCATGAACATCTCGGAGAGCGAGAGCACCGGGATCTCCACGGGAAACCCACCCATCTGCCACACACCCCGCTTCACCTCCTGCACCCGCTGAGGGAAGTGAGTGTGGCATTGGTTGAGGTCATTCCAGGCGTTGAGGATCGCGATCACGGGGCGGCCCTCGGCCTCCACTGCCGAGTAGCCCATCTGCCGCAGGCGACTGCGATGGCCAAAGCTTCGCAGGTCGTCCGGTGCAAACCACCGCTGTGACCGCAAGTCGCCAACGGTGATGCGTCGTCGCCCAGATTGATCGGCCATTGTCGCCACCCAGATGCCTGCGGTTTCATGAAGGCGGTCGCGATTGTACGCTGTCGACGGTCTTGCACAAGGAACGTCCCGCGATATGTCGCCACTCGCCATCCTCACCGTCGCCCTTGTGATCGTGATCGGTGGCGTGCTCGCCTTCCGACTCCATCCGTTTGTGATCCTGATCGTGGCAGCGATCGCCGTCGCGCTGCTCACGCCGACCGACTCGGCCCAGCCCTCCGCCGGCCAGAGAGTGGCCGAAGGATTTGGCAAAACAGCGCTCGACATCGGCATCGTCATCGCGATGGCATCGATCCTCGGCACGTGCCTGTCGGCCGCCGGAGGCGCTCGCCGGATCGTGGTCTCGATCCAGCACCTTGTCGGGGATCGACGGACGCCACTGGCGCTTCTCCTCACCGGGTTTGTCCTCGGCATTCCCATGTTCGCTGAAACCGTCTTTTACTTGCTCATGCCGCTGGCCCGTGCCGTCTGGGAGAGGACCAGCCGCGGCTACCTTCTCGGTGTGCTCGCGATCGTCGGCGGCGCCACGATGACTCACTCGCTCGTGCCGCCGACGCCAGGGCCGTTGTTCGTGGCCGATGCCCTGGCCGTCGACATGGCGACGATGATCATGGTCGGGCTGTTCGTCGGCTTGATTGCCGCGCTCGCAGGGTATGCGTACGCCACCTGGGCTGATCATCGCTGGCCACTCACTCCGCAGAACGTTGCAAGCGGCTCATCAGAGAATGGCTCGGCCGGGAATGTCGGGGGCGCTGCCGTGCAGATGCCACCGCTGTGGGCGGCCCTGCTGCCCATCCTGCTCCCCGTCGTGCTTATCAGCCTCGAGTCCGCGTCACGCTCGGTGCCGGGCGTCTTCGCCGGCAGCCTCCTGCCCGTGATACGGCTCGTCGGCGAAAAAAACCTCGCCCTCTCGATCGCCGCCCTGGTGTCGATCCTTGTGCTAGCTGCAAGCGGCGTCGGGATGCCACGGGTTCGCACCACCATCGCCGAAGCGATCACAGAGGCTGGCAGCATCATCCTGGTGATTGCCGCCGGCGGCGCGCTAGGCGCCACGTTGCGGCAGGCTGGCCTGGCACAGCTGTCGGCAGGGCTCGGGGCCGGCTCCGGCCTGGCCCTGATCCCGGTCGCCTGGCTCGTCACTGCGCTCATCCGCGTCGCGCAGGGCTCGGCCACGGTGGCGATGATCACGGCGGCTGGAGTGATGGGCCCGATCGTGCTGAGCGGCAGCCTACCGTTTCATCCCGTCTACGTGGCGGTTGCGATCGGCTGCGGATCGAAGATCGGGATGTGGATGAACGACAGTGGCTTCTGGGTGATCTCCCGGATGAGCGGCATGCCCGAGATGCAGACGCTCCGCACGGCCTCCGTGATGGTGGCACTCGAAGGCACCGTCGGCCTTATCGCAACCCTCGGCTTGGCCATGCTTTTGCCGATGACCTGACCGTAGGCGCGGCTAGCGACGATCGGGGCTGGCATGCTCGATCACGAAGTCGACGACCGGCTGTGGATCGGCGAGACCGTGCGGATGGTGCCCCTTGTCGGCCTCATGGATCACGAGGACTTCGCCGCCGAGTTTTCGGTACCGCTCTTCGACGACGAGCGCGTTCTCCTTCGGTGGTACGACGTCATCCTTGTCGCCAACGACATGCACCATCGCGATGCCGGCCTTCGCGAGCGGCTCAAGTGTGTCGACGGGATTTCCCGGGTAAGCCAATGCCGCAGCCTCATCGGCAAACCCGTAGGCGGCAAGGCAGGCGGCCCAATCCTTGGGGCTGCCCTTGCCTAAGCCCTTCCCCCCGGGCCAGCTCTTGAAGTCGCAGACCGGGTTGTCGCCGTAGATCACGGCGACATGATCGGGATGCTCGGCTGCGTACCGGTGTGCGGAGAGGCCGCCCCGGCTGATGCCGATGAGGGCGGCCTTGGGAGCGAGGCCACGGCGGACGAGTTCATCACGAAACGCTGCCAGTTGCCGGATGGCATCCGGCGCGCCGAATGTGTTGCCAACGTCGAGGAAGGCATGGTGAAACCCGGCAGCGAGTAACTGCGGCGCCGCACACCGCTCAGTGAACGCGTCGGGAAACATCATGCACCACGACCAGGGATTGGCAGGCCGCGGCTGCTCCGGCTCCACGACCCAGGCGGTGTGGCCTTGAAACGTGAACACGTGCCGCCGATGCCCACGCCAGAAATCAATTTTCTCATCCGGGAAGCTGAGGTCGGCACAGAAAACGTGAGGGCCCGCCAGTAGCCATCCCAAGACGATCCAAAGGATGACGTGCCGTCGTTTCCGGCTTCCTCGTCCCATCACCACCATCTCCACACGAAAAGTCTTCTTGAGAGCAACCGTGTGACACAGAGTACACTCTCGACCAAAGCACTGGCACCGAATATCTCCCGATGTGCTCACGTCCTTACTGTGGATTGCAGAGTTGCAGTCTTGGCAATCATGGAGTCGCTTATGCCCACACTTCACGGCAAGAATTTTGTCGCCGGATCGCTCGGTGGCTCTGACCGCACGTTTGTGGCAACAGGCCCGCTCGATCGCGGCGACCTTCCCGGCCGATTCTGTCTCGCGTCGCTCGCGGACGTTGAGGCGGCGATGCAAGCCGCGGCCGCAGCGGCTCAGCCCTTTGCCCACACCACGGGGGAGGCCCGGGCTGTGCTCCTGGAGCGGATCGCCGACGAGATAATGGCTCTGGGAGACGCCCTCATCGAGCGGGCCGGCTTCGAGACGGCGCTGCCAGCCGCTCGGCTCACCGGCGAGCGCGGCCGAACCGTCAATCAGTTGAAGTTGTTTGCCGCGCTGGCCCGTGACGGCTCATGGGTCGACGCCCGCATCGACCGCGGCATGCCAGAGCGGCAGCCCCTCCCGCGGCCCGACCTGCGACGCATGAAGCGGCCGCTGGGGCCTGTCGCGGTTTTCGGCAGCAGCAACTTTCCGCTTGCGTTCTCGGTGGCCGGTGGCGACACCGCCAGCGCGTTGTGCACAGGGAACCCGGTCGTCGTGAAGGCCCACCGCGCTCATCCCGGCACGTCGGAACTTGTGGCCGGGGCGATACAGCGGGCCGTCGAGGCCTGCGGGTTGCCAGCGGGCACGTTTTCGATGCTGCACGGCGAAGGGAGCGTGATCGGCACCGCCCTCGTGAAGCACCCCGCGACGCAGGCCGTCGGATTCACCGGGTCGCGGGCGGCGGGGCGGGCGCTTTGCAATGTCGCTGCTGCCCGACCCGATCCGATTCCCGTCTTCGCTGAGATGAGCAGCCTGAATCCGGTGTTTCTGCTCCCGGGGGCGCTGGCCGACCGCGCCGGAGATATCGCGAAGGGCTTCGCCACCTCGATGACGCTCGGCGTGGGTCAGTTTTGCACCAAACCGGGCCTTGTCTTTGGGATCGCGGGCCCACTTCTGGACTCATTCCTCGCGGGCGTTGCCGAGGCGATCACCGCCGTTGCCCCTGCCTCGATGCTGTCGGCCGACATCCTCGCGGCGTTCGAGCACGGTCGCGACGCACTGACTGCGGAGGCGGGCACGGCGGTCGTCACCCGCTCCGCAACTGCGGTCGATGCAGCAAAGACCCAGGCGGCCGCGATCGTCATGGAGACGGATGCGGCCACGTTCCTCGCACGGCCGCAGCTCGCGGAGGAGGTGTTTGGTCCGTTCAGCCTCGTCGTGAGGTGTCGCTCACTCGAGCAGCTCGAGACGCTCGCCCGGCGACTCGATGGTCAACTTACGGCGACGGTCCACGGGACCGACGAGGATCTGGCGACGGCGCATGATCTGCTCGCCATGCTCGCGACCAAGGCTGGCCGTCTCATCGTCAACGGGTGGCCGACGGGTGTCGAGGTCTGCCATGCGATGCAGCACGGCGGGCCATGGCCGGCTACGAGCGACTCCCGGTTCACAAGCGTTGGGAGCGCGGCCCTCGAGCGGTTTATCCGACCGGTCTGCTATCAGGACGTGCCGCAGTCACTCCTGCCCGACGCCCTCAAGGATGGCAATCCGCTCGGCATCATGCGGCTGGTGGAAGGCGTCGCCAGCCACCACTGAACGAATTCCGCCGGATCAGCGGAGAGTTCGTCAATCGATTTTCAGCCGGCGGCGGAAAATCGTGTCGCCGTTGGTGACGTACAGATATTCGTGGCCGGGCCCGGCCAGGATGCAACTGGTCAGCGGCTTTGCTGGATTTGGCGTCGCCATGACGCCGGAGAGTCTGCCAGTGGGATCGAAGACCTGAATCCCCGCCGCGCTTGTCACGTAATACCGGTCCGTGGCATCGATCGCCATGCCGTCACCCCGGGCCTCGGGCCCCTCACCTCGTCGGAGGGTCATCG
>JBIKNV010000232.1:0-4954 GCA_044358475.1 Pirellulales bacterium
CAAACCGCGGCAGTTCCGCGACGCCGCCTTCGATGTGGAGGGCGGCGAGGGGGGTGCCTTCGATGACCGGGGTCGTGCCGTCGCGGCGGGTGAGACGGAGCTTCGTCTGCCCGGCGAGGTGCGCGTCCAGTTCGGTCTTCAGGGCCTTCTGTTTGGCTTCCGCCAATTTGCCGAAGGCCTCACGGCCCCGGCATTTCGGGAAGGCTCGGCAGCCAAGCCACGGGCCCCGCTTGCCGTCGCGGAGATTCATGAAGTCTCCGCACTTCGGACAGACGATGTCGGTCAACACCGGAGGCGGCGACGGGAACTTGATGCACCCCTTCTTGTCGAGGTTGAGGATGAAGGGAGGCGGTTCAGTCGGCGTTTCCTGCGCCTTCTTGCCGCGTGGCTTGACCGGCCGCGGCTTGTCTTCGACAAGGAAATCGCCGTAGCGGCCCGTCCGTTTCACCATCGGCACACCGTCGGGCGAAAGGAGGTCGATCTGCTCCGGTTGCCGCGGCTTGCCATCGCGATCCACGGGCATCGCGAACGTGCAGGCCGGCACTTCCTTCGGCTTGGCCGGCTTGCGCTTCTTGCCTTTCGTCGGCTTCTTGGGCGGCGTTGGCTCCTCGAGAATCTTCTCGTTGTAGCCACTGCAAGAAAGAAAGCGGCCGCTCTTGCCGAGTCGGTATTCGAGTTGACGTCCGCAGACCGGGCAGGCGTACGGCGATGGCTCGCCCTTGCCCTTCACGTGATCCTGCTCGAGTGCCGTCTCCAACTTGGGCCGCAGCTCATCGTGAAACTCGTGCAATACCTGGGTCCACGGCTTGACCCCCTGCGCGACCTGATCGAGCTCCTGCTCAATTTCCCGCGTGTAGCCGATCTCGATGAACTGGTTTTCGAAGCCCTCTTTCAGAAAACCGGTCACTGCCTCGCCGAGTGCCGTGGCGTAGAACCGTCGCTCCCGCTGCTCCACGTAGCCACGGTTCTCGATGACGTTGATGATGCTGGCATAGGTGGAGGGACGGCCGATCCCTTCCTCCTCCAGTTTCTTCACGAGCGACGCCTCGGAATAGCGGGGCGGTGGCGACTGAAATTTCTGCCGCGGCTCGATGGTAAAGGGGGCCAGTTCCGTGCCCTTCTCGAAGTCGGGCAGCACCTGGTCGCCGTCGTCCCGGGGGGTGCCGCTGATCGCATAGAAACCGTCGAAGCGCAGCACCCGGCCGTTGGCCTTGAACACCGCCCCGGTGTCGCGGTCGCTCCGCCGCAGCCGCACGGCGGTGGAATCCCATTCCGCGTCTGTTGCCTGACAGGCGACAAAGCACTGCCAGATGAGTCGGTACAGCCGCAGCTGCTCGTCGGTGAGGGCTCGGGCCAGCGAGTCGGGATCGCGGACCGCGTCAGTGGGGCGAATCGCCTCGTGGGCCTCTTGGGCACTGTCGTTGGAGCTGGCATAGAACCGTGGCTTCTCCGGCACGTACGCCGCTCCATGATTCTTTTCCAGGTAGCGGCGGCCCATCTCGATCGCCTCGCGGGAGAGGTTGGTCGAGTCGGTTCGCATGTAGGTGATGAGTCCCACGCGACCCTCACCCGGGATATCGATCCCTTCGTAGAGCTGCTGGGCGATCCGCATCGTCCGGTCGGTCGACATGCCCAGCCGGCTGCTGGCCGCCTGCTGCAGGGTGCTCGTGATGAACGGCGGATAGGGGCGGGACCGCGTACGGGTGACGTCGATCGATTCGACCGTGTAGCGGGCCGCCGGATCGGGGCGGCCGGAAAGCCGGACGATTTTTTGGCCTCGGCCCTTGGCGTCGGCAGCCGTCTCACGGGTGATTGCCACATCGAGCATCCCCGCCGCCTCGGCCGCTCGTTGCACGTCGGGAGTGAGATCAACGGTGGATGTGTTGTCGGCCTCAATCTTCAGCGGCCGGCCGCCAAGTTCCACCATCTCGCACTGCAGCGAGCGGTGGTCGGTGAGCCACGCCATTCGCTCGCGGACCAGCGGTGGCTTGCCGCGGTCGTCCACGCGGGCCATGAACGCCGTCCATTCTTCATGGAGGGGGGCCGATCGGGCCACGTCGAAACAGAGGCCGGCCGTCACTTCCCACGATTCGGACGGGGTGAAGGCCCGGATTTCCTGTTCCCGCTCCACGACGATCCGGGTTGCCACGCTCTGCACGCGGCCGGCGCTCAGTCCCGAGGCGACTTTCTTCCACAGGATCGGCGAAACCTGGTAGCCGACGATGCGGTCGACGATGCGGCGGGCCTGCTGGGCCTCGACGCGAGGCATGTTGATTGGCCGAGGGTTTTGAAACGCCCGCTGCACCTCCGATTTGGTGATCGCGTCAAACGTCACCCGCTTGGCCGTGGTAGGATCCACTCCCAAGACTTGGGTCAGGTGCCAGGCAATCGCCTCCCCTTCCCGGTCGAGGTCGGTGGCAAACCAGATGTCTCGGGCATTCTTGGCAAGCCGCCTGAGTTCGGCGACCCGCTTGGCCTTGTCCTGATCCACTTCGTAGGTGGGGGCAAAGTCGTGGTCCAGATCGACCCCAGGCACCGGCTGCTTCGACCCCTTCGGGGCGCGGCTGGGGAGATCCCGAATGTGGCCCACCGACGCCTCGACAACGAAACCCGGGCCGAGGTATTTGCCGATCGTCTTTGACTTGGCCGGACTCTCCACGATCACCAGTTCGTAGTCCCCCTGGGAGCTCGGGCGGGGGCTGCGACTGGCAGACGTTTTGGCCCTGGCAGGGCTCTTGCGTCGGCTCGAGGGGGTTTTTTTGGCCATGCGATGGTGACTGGTGGAACGAAGTCGGGATTGGCGCCGAACGGCATGGCGCTACAATCGGCGACCTGCCTCGGAGCAGACAGCGTTACCCTGCCCCGTCTTTATTTGTCAAGTCTCGGCGGTTCTGCCGTTCGAGCAGCGTGAACAGGCGGTGCCATGGCCGGCTCCTTCGACATTTTCCGCAGATATCAGCGTTCCCTGCTCGTGTTCGTGGCGATCGTCGCCATGTTCGCGTTCTTCGTGCTTCCGCCCATCCTCCAAATGGGGTTCGGCGGGCCTGCGGGCGACCCCGTGGCCGTGACGTGGAGGGACGGAGCCATTCGGGAGGCCGAACTCGATCGGGCCGTCGCCATGCGGACGGTCGTCAACCGATTCCTCGCCGAAAGCGCGATGGCCGCGGGGCGGGATCCGTCCCAACTGCCTCTCTTTGCCGATTCAGAGGAGCAAGTGGTCCGATCGATGATGCTCGCCAAGGAGGCGACGGCCAACGGTCTGGTGGTCAGTGACTCGGCGATCAACGATTTTCTCGGGCAGTGGACCAACAACCTCGTGCGCCCCGACCAGTTTCGTGACATCATCGCCGGCCTGCGGCTGGGCTCGATGGGCGTCTCACAACGGGACGTGTTTGACGCACTGCGAACGGAACTCACCGCCCGCAATATGTTTCTCCTGTTTCAGACTGGTTTTTCCGGCGACCCACCCGGCTGGCGGTGGGACTACTTTTGCCGGCTCGAACGTCAGGCCACGATCGAGGCCGTGCCTGTGGTGGTGGAGAGCGTCGCTGCCGAAGTGGCCGAACCTTCGGTGGGTGAACTGCGGGCCTTCTTCGATCGCTATAAGGATGATCTTCCCGATCCACGGAGTGTCGACCCCGGGTTTCGCGAGCCGCACCGGGTGAAGTATCAGTATCTTGTCGCCAAGCGGGAGCCATTTCTCGACAAGGCGAAGGCCGAGGTCACCGACGCGGACATCGCCGACTACTACGAGAAGAACAAGGAGACGATGTTCCGGGAGCGGCCCAAGCCGCCTGTAGCCGCGCCCGCCGAGGCCTCCGACGCCGCGGCCAAAAAGGACGATGCGACGGCTTCCGGAGACACGGCGGAAGGCAATGCTGAAAACAAGGCTGAAAACAAGGCTGAAAAAAATTCGGACGATGCGACGAAGCCGGCGACCAAACCGGCCGCGGAGGGCGACAAGCAGGGGGCCGCTGATTCGCGACTGCCGTTTCACCAGGTGGCGTTTCAGCAACCGGCCGGTGCACCGGCCGCTGATACCAAGACATCTGCGGACAAGCCGGCCAGCGACAAGCCCGCCGCGGACACGTCGGTGAGCGGGGCCGACCCCAAAACCGAAGCGAAGTCAGAAGCCAAACCAGATGACAAGCCGCCGGCCGAGGAGCCAAAGTTTGAGCCGCTCGAGAAGGCCACTGACGAGATTCGGAATCGACTGGGAGGGGAGCGGGCCGACCGCGCGATCGATGCCATCTTCAGCGCGGTTGCCAGTGACATGACAGGCTATGCGGAGGATTTCGCGCTGTGGCAGGCACAGCAGGAAAAGGGGCCGGCACCGCAGCCACCCGACTTCGATAAGATCGCGGAGAAGCAGGGGCTCGAGGCCGGGCAATCAGAGCTCGTGGCCGCCGATCAGGCCGTTGGCGCGGGCGGCATCGGCCAGAGTTTTGAATTCGTGCCCGATTCTACGAGCCGCTTCGGCTTGCGGCAGAGAAACTGGATTGAGCAGATGTATGGCGAGGGAGCACCCTCGTTGCGTCCTGTCACCTCACGCGACGTTGCCGGCACTCGCTACCTCTCCTGGAAGGTCGAGGATCAGCCTGAGTTCACGCCATCGTTCGAAACCGCTCGTGCCCAAGTGGAACAGGCCTGGAAGATCGTCGAGGGTCGCACTGTCGCCGAAAAGAAGGCGGCCGCCCTTGTCGCCCGGGCTGCCACGCAATCGCTGACTGAGGTCGTGGCTGGAGAGCAGGGCCTCGAGGCGGTGAAGGTGGGGCCGTTTTCTTGGCTGTCCCAGGGCACCGTGCCGCAGGGTACCCCGCCATTCGTCTCCGATCCGGCGGGGTTGATCATGCCTGGTGACGACTTTATGGGAGCGGTTTTTGCTCTCCAGCCCGGCCAGGCGGCCACGGCGTTCAACGAGCCGAAGACCATCTGCTACGCGATCCGTATGGAG
>JBIKNV010000234.1:0-4924 GCA_044358475.1 Pirellulales bacterium
GTTGCCACGGGTGCGGAGGCTGGGCAGTGCGAGGTGCTGCTCCGGGATGCCCGCGACGGGAGTCTCCTCACGACCGTCGCGCTGCCGGTGGGGATGGGGTTTCTCGACACGGTCCTGGAGTTCAGCCCCGACGGAGCCCTGCTGGCCACGTCGTCGCGGGAGAACACGATCACGCTGTGGCGGGTTGCCGACGGCACGGTGGCCTCCCGTCTGCCAGAGGGTGACGGTATCGTCACGGCGACTGGCTTCAGTCCCGACGGGAGTCGAATTGCCACCGGCGACCAGACCGGCGCGATCTCCATCTGGGCCACCCATGCAGGGCAGCTCGTCGGCAAACGCATCGGCCACAAGGCGGCCGTGACGTCGCTCGCGTTTCATGGCGATGGTGTGACGATCGCTTCCGGGAGCCGTGACGGAACCGTCCGCATCTGGGATGCCACGGATGGCAAACCACGGTCGGAGTTTGCGGGTGTGACTGACGTGACAGCCGTCTGCTTCAGTCCCGACGGCAGGCAGATCGCCATAGCGTCGCGTGGAGCAGGCCAGATCGAACTTTGGAACCCGCACGCGATGGAGCGAGACGCCGTGCTCGATGTCGGCGGTGGCCGCGTCAACGACATCGCCTACTCGGCCGCTGGCCCCCATGTGGCGGCGGCATGTGGCTCGGATGACGGAATGGGAGAGGTTCGCGTGTGGGATACCGCCACCGGCCGAATCCTGGCCCAACTCGATCATCATGCGGACGGGGCCAGCACGGTTGCCTTCAGCTCGGATGGCTCGCGGCTGCTGACTCGTTCGGGGGCCCGTACCGCCAATGTCATGCTCTGGGACTGGGCGGCCGGCAACCGGCTCCTCGTCGAGACGATCCCCCTGCACTCGCGCTTTCGTAACGGTGGCGCCAGCTTCACGACTGTCGTCTTTGCCTCCGACGGCAGTAGTGTGGTGGGCGGCAAGCCGGAGGCGGGGGATGCCGGCGATGGCCGCCAGGCGGCTACGCTCCCTCGCATCGGCATGGTTACGGCGACGGCGGCGGGCCCGGGAGGCCTCGTTGCCCGAGGCACGGCCATGGGCACCGCCTACGTTGACGATTGCCAGAGCGGCATGCGAGTCTCGCAACTCGTCGGCCATGCACGGAGCATTCTCGATGTTGCCTTCATGCCCGATGGAGCGCGGGTGGTGACGGCGTCGGACGATGGCACGGCGCGGGTCTGGGAGACGGCGACGGGCACCGAGGTGCACGTCCTGCAGGCTCACGATGCAGCCGTCGAAAAGATCCTGCTCACGCCCGACGGCCGGCGGATCATCACGGCCTCTGCCGACGGTACGGTGCGAATCTGGGACGCCTCGGCTGGCCGCGAACTCTCCAGCCTGCCCGGCAGCCGTGCGACACCCCGGGCCATCGCGCTCGATCCCACCGGCACACGACTGGTGACCGCCGCACACGGCGGCGTGCGGATCTGGGGCCTTACGAACGCCGCGGTCATTGCGGCGCGGCAGACGGCTGCCGTACCCGCCGCCGGGGCTCCTCGAGCGCTCCGAGAAACGCCTCCAGATCGGCCAGATCCTGCCGATTGAGACCGAGCGGCTTGAGCAGCGGCGACTTCACCGGAAACAGCGGGTCATCGTGTTGATGGGCCTGCCGTTTGATGGCGACCATGCCGACGTTGTACATCGCCAGCACACCGGAAAGTTCGAAGAGCCCGTTGTGCATCAACGGGCGGGTGCGGGTGACATCCCGCAGGCTCGGCGTGCGGAAACGGCCCACGTCGGCCGCCTCGTGCGTGACCTCGAACCGGCCGAGATCCTCGAGGCTGCGGCCGTAGTAGCTCAGACCGAGGTCGTGAAACTGACCGTCGGACAAGAGCGGGCCATGGTGACAGTTCATGCAGCGGGCCTCGCAGCGAAAGAGATCGAGACCGATCAGTTCCTGGTCGGTGAGCACCAAGCGGTCGCCCGCCAGGAAGCGGTCGAAACGGGAATGGCCGCCCACGACCGTCCGCTGGAAGCAGGCCAGCGCCTGGGCGGTGCGGTCGAATGTGATCTGTGGGTCGCCGAACGCTTGCGCAAACAGTTCCCGATAGCTGGCGCTGTCGGACAACACCTTCACGACGTGCTCCGGCGTGACATGCATCTCGGCGGGATTGAGGAGCACCGCCTCGACCTGCGCCTCGATCGACGGTGCTCGGCCATCCCAGAAGAGCGACGGCTGGAAAGCGATGTTGCGGATCGTGGGTGCGTTGCGGGCCAGCGGCTTTCGCAGGTGGCCGAAGCTCACGGTGCGGCCGTCGGCCCAGGCGAGGTCGGGGTCGTGGCAGGTCGCGCAGGCCATCTCGCCGCTGGCCGAGAGCCGCGGCTCGAAAAAGAGCGACTTGCCGAGCTGCTCCTTGGCGGGTGAATGGGGATTGTCGCCAGGATGCTCGACGGGTGGCAGGCGGCCGACCTCCCGCCAGGCGACGCGCGGATCGACGTGAGGCGTAGGCCATTCCGCAGGCGGTCGGGCGTAGCGATCGCGGACCGTTGCCGCCCACTCGGCGCGGGCGGCCTCGCTTCGCGGTGCGCGCGCGACCGGGGCAGAATCGTTTTGTCCGAAGGCGTCATCGCTGACCGCGAATGCGGCCACGATGGCGACGACGAGGAATCCGCTCCGGCGACTCACGATGCCCTTCAGTATGCCCCGGCTACGGCAACTGCACCATCTCGCCGCCGGCGATCGTGAGCGCCGCAGCGACTATATCGGGGGAAGAGTTGTCATTCCAAAAGCGGCAGGAGCCGTCGACGAAGAGCATATGGGCGCCATTCGGATGGAACGCGTAAACGCCCCGTTCGTTGCTACCATTGATCATCGTTGGCCCTGGGTCGGTGTATTGACTGGCCGGATCCGACTGTGTCGCATCGAGCCGATAGCCGCGAACATCACCTTGATTTGTATTTGGCCACCCACAGAGGGCTACATACTTACTGCTTGTCGCGAGCCCCGAGTCAGGGATCATGCGACCGAAGTACCACACCTGTGGCCGGCCCGCACGCTCCACAACGGCCACACTTTTTGAGGTCCCGTCGGTAATTTTTGCGGCGGTTAAGCCCTGCTCAGATGGTCTGATCTGGCCGACAAAAAAACCGTTGATGTTTGCCGGCTTTGGATAGCTCACCTGCTGAGGCGCCACATCCCATTGACGCGGAGACGCCCCGGACGATCCGGAGTAATCAGCAGCGATTGAGCCCCATTGAGGACTGCCAGTCGCCTTGAATTTCGGGTCGGGCAGCGGCCCGCCAGGCGTGCTCGGGCAACTCATGAATGACAGAGCGTGCTGAACTGCCTCACGATTCTTGATGTCTGTGCACGCCACCGTGTAGTCGTAAATTCCAGCTAACGGGTCCTCTTCGAGATAGGGGAGGATTTGGGCGACCCAATAGTGACGGGCTCCATTCCCCGAGACATTCGTGGGAAAAAAACCTTTTGAGACGTTGTAGTTGTGAAACCCGATCCCAATTTGTTTCAGATTGTTCTGGCACGACATGCGGCGGGCGGCTTCGCGGGCACTCTGGACGGCCGGCAGGAGGAGGCCGATCAGGGTGCCGATGATGGCGACCACCACAAGCAGTTCCACGAGCGTGAACCCGCGAGAGCTGGAACGTTGGTGGGCAACACGTCGCTCGAAACCCAAGGACATCCGCTGTCGTCGAGCCATGACGCTGCTCTCCTCAAAGCTGGGGGGGTCACTCACTCATGTGAGGTCGCTCACGATACAGGCTATGCTGAGGGGCACAATCAATCTAGCAGGGGATCCGACCGTCTCTGGAGGGGGCCACCGTTGGTCACCTGCCGAGCGTGGGCTGCACCTATCGCTTCGGCCGCGTCGCCCAGGCAAGTAACCGGCGGCCAGCATCGGGAAACCATTCGATCAGGCCCCCGAGCAGCGCGACCTTGCGGGGCACGACCAGTTCGCTCGTGCGTTGGCGGCAGGCCGTAAGAATTTTGTGAGCGAGCGCGTCGGGATCAATCTGGGAGAGCGTCGTCGTGCCCCCCGGCACAGCCGCCTCGGGGGGGAGCCCTGCCGCCGCGGCTTCGGCGGCGTACCGCTCCGCTGCGCGGTCGGCCGCCGGATCGTCGGTCTGCCGACGGATCGGGCCGGGTGAGACGAGCAGCACATGGACGCCGTGGGGCTCGAGTTCCAGCCGCACCGCATCGACGTACGCGGCCAACGCCGACTTGGCCACGCTGTAGGGGCCCATGAACGGCATCACGATCTTGCCGGCGAGGCTGCCGATGTAGACGAGATGCCCGGCTGCGCGCGTCACGTCGGCGGCGACGGCCTGTGTGAGCTCCACGGCTGAATAAAGATTGGCAGCGAGATAGTCCTGCAGCGTTGCCACAGACGTGCCCAGGATCGAGGCCCGGCCCGAGCGGCCGACGCAGAAAAAAAGGTCGTCGATCCCGCCCAGCACGTGAATCGCCTCGGCGGCCACGCGGTTGCCCTCCCCAGCCCGGCCGAGATCGGCTGTGATGCCGTGCATCGCTGCCGTTGATTGCCCCGCCCGTTCGCACGTCGCGAGGGCCTGACGAACGCCTTCAGCCGACCGGCCTACGAGGAGCACGGCGGCCCCGTGACGGGCAAGATGCCGGGCCAGTACAAGACCAAAGCCGGCGGTGCCGCCGGCCACGATGACTCGGCGACCATTCCAAGCATTCTCTGCGTCTGCTCGTGCGGCCATGAACGGATCTCGGATGGGAAAGTGACCGGCTGAGGATACACTGTCGGTCCTTCTGGTTCGCATCCCGCCTGGCTCCTGGATCCTTCTCTCCTCTCCTCTCCTTCTCCATCCGCCATCTCGAAGGACACGCACCATGTCGAGCCGTGCTCCCGCCATGATCTCCCCCCCTCCCGTGGCGCCCCCGGTCGTCCGCACCAAGATCGTGGCCACG
>JBIKNV010000235.1:0-4914 GCA_044358475.1 Pirellulales bacterium
GATGCCGAGCTCTGCGAACGTGCGAAGCGTCTCGCGGGCTGAAGCCTCGTCGATCTTGGAGATGGCAAAGCCGACATGCACGATCGCGTAATCACCCACGGCGATGTCAGGAAGGTAAACGAGACAGACATCCTTGATGACGCCGCCAAAGTTGACCCGCCCCATGCGGGTGCCGTTGTCATCACGGATCGATTCGACGTGGCCGGGCACGGCAAGGCACATGGTGCTTAGTCCAACAGACGACCGATGAGCTGATCAATCGCCTTGTCCACCGCAGGCGTCAGCGGCGCACCCGGTTCGAAATCCAGTCCTTCAATCAGCCACGCCGTCACGGACCGCGGATACTCGGCCCCGAGCATCTGTCGGGCCGCGGCGATGGCATGGCTCCAGCGGAGTGCGTGGAGGGGAATGCGGGCCGCGGAAAGCTCCTTCGTATCGATTCCTGACAGTGCGATGATCGTGCCCGGCTGCGCACCGGCGGCACAGGCATCGATGAAAATAACGCTATCCCTGCCCCGCATCGCATCGATGACCGAGATGGCATCGGTTGCCGCATCGAAGCAGTCGATACCGGCAGGGACTCCCCGGTCGCGCAACCGCTGGATGAGCGTCGGCCCCACGGCATCATCGCCACAGAGCAGGTTTCCGCAGCCGATCACGAGCGTATGGCCCGTGCGTGTCTGGGTATGCATGAGAAACCCTTTCCTGATGCCCCAAGTGTAAGGGCATTCGCTCCACGAAAACCAATCCATGGAAATTCACCCACCATGAGCACTACGCTTCTGGTATGCACGAATTGTCAATTGCTGCGAATGTCGTCGATCTGGCGACTCGGCACGTTTCCGAGCATGGCGGCGGTCGCGTGGCAGCGGTCACGCTCCGCATCGGCAGTTTGTCATGCGTGCATGAAGACGCCCTGCGCTTCAGCTTCGACCTCGTCCGCGAGGGCACGCCGCTGGAGGGAGCCGAGTTGCGGATCGTGGCCGTGCCGGTGAAGGTCTGGTGCGCGACATGCCAGGCCGAGCGAGAGTTGCCGGGGATCCAGCGGTTTGCCTGCCCAGTGTGCGACGCCCCGACGGCCGACATCCGGGCCGGCCGGGAGCTCGATCTCGAATCGATCGAACTGGTGGAGGCCGCCCTGCCATGAGCGACACACAGCCCATCGAGCCATCTCGCGTGCAGTCGCCCCGCGGCCAGTCTCCCCGGATTCTGCAAGTTCGCACCAAGATTCTCAAAAAGAACGATGAAATCGCCCGCGCGATGCGGGTCCGGTTCGAGGCAGCGGGTGTCGTGGTGGTCAATCTGGTGTCGAGCCCCGGCACCGGGAAGACGGCGTTTCTGAAGGAAACGCTCGCGCGGCTCGTGAAAGCGGGTGAGTCGGTCGCAGCGGTCGTCGGCGACCTCGAGACCGACAACGACGCCCAGCGACTGGCGGCCAGCGGAGCCCCGGTGCGGCAGATCATGACCCACGGCCTCTGCCACCTCGAGGCCGACATGGTACAGGCCCACCTCGAGGGCTGGGATCTCGACGCGCTTCGTTACCTCTTCATTGAAAACGTCGGCAACCTCGTCTGCCCGACGAGTTGGGATCTGGGCGAGTCGCTGCGGGTGGCGTTGCTGTCGGTGACCGAAGGCGAGGACAAACCGCGCAAGTATCCCGGGCTCTTCAACACGGCCGACGTGGCAGTGATCACGAAGATGGATCTCGCCGAGGCCTGTGACTTCAAGCAGGACCTCGCCCGGGCCAACATCGAGGCGGTGCGGCCGGGGATGCGAGTGATCGAGACGAGCGCGAAGACGGGGGCCGGAATGGACGAGTGGATGCAGTGGTTGGACTTTTTCCGCGGGCAGCAAGCATAGCTTGGCCGAGGGCGAGGCCGCCGTCGTTGGGGGGCACCCGCTCGTGCAAGAGTACGTCGAAGCCGGCTGCATGAAGGGCCGCCACCGTCAACCGCACGAGCCACGCGTTTTGAAAGACCCCGCCGGTGAGCCCAACCGAGCCGATCCCCGTAGTGCTCCGCAGTCGCTCGCACAGGTCCACGATCGCCGCCGCGACGCCCGCATGAAAGCGGCTCGCGATCAGCGCGGCACCACGCCCCGCCTGAACGTCCTCCACGATGCTCGCTACCGCCGGCCGCCAGTCGATGCGCAGCGGCTCGCCGGCACTGATCGGCAGTGCATATGACTCGCCCGTGTAACTCGCTTCTGCCGCGAGTGCCTCGAGGTTCATCGCCGCCTCGGCCTCGTAGCCGACTGACTGCTTTACACCGGCCAGCGACGCCACCGCATCGAAGAGTCGCCCGACGCTCGTCGTCGTCGCGCAATTGAGCCCGCTGTCGAACTGCTGCCGAAGCACTCGCACTGCCTCGGACGATGCCGCAGCAACCGGTGGCAGCCGCGGGTTCCAGGCGACGCCAGCCGCGTGCAACATCGCCAACGCCACCCGCCAAGGATGACGAATCGCCGCGTCGCCTCCCGGCAGGGCAAACGGCTCGAGATGCGCAGCCCGCATCATCGGGGCCACCGCACCCTGCGGCGCGACAAACACCTCCCCGCCCCAAATCGTGCCGTCGCGGCCGTAGCCCGTGCCATCGAAGCAGACGCCAATCACGGGCACTTCTACGGCGCCATGATCGGCCAGCAGCGACGCGACGTGCGCCTCGTGGTGCTGCACGGGGACCAGCGGAATCCCACGGTCAGCCGCAAACCGCCGCGCCCAGTCGGCCGAGAGGTAGCCAGGGTGCATGTCGCAGGCGATTGCCACGGGGGTGACATCGTAGAGCCGCAGCAGGTGGTCGGCGGCCCGCTGCAACGCGTCGAGCGTCTCGAGGTTGCCCATGTCGCCGATGTGCTGGCTCATGATCGCCTGGTCGTCGCGAGTGACGCAGAGAGTCGCCTTGAGTTCCCCTCCGACCGCGAGCACGGCCGAGCCCGGCTGCCCGAGACGGATCGGCAACGGGGTATAGCCGCGGCTGCGACGGATGGGCAGCGGGGCTCCGGCCACACAGCGCACCACCGAATCGTCGCAGGCCGTTTCGATGCCGCGATCGTGCATGAGGAAGCCATCCACGAGCCCGGCGAGGCGAACGGCCGCATCGGCATTCTCGTGGGCGATCGGCTCCTCGGTGAGATTGGCCGACGTCATCACCAGGGGCGGCAGCCCCGCGCAGAGAAGGTGATGGAGCGGCATCGCAGGCAGCATGAGGCCGACAAAGTCATTGCCCGGTGCAACGCCCTCCGCCAAGCCGCCTCCATCGGCTCGCTTTCGCACGAGCACGATCGGCCGTGCGGGGCTCTCGAGCAGGAGACGTTCCTGCTCGCTCACGTCGGCGCACCGCCGGGCGATATCGATGTCGGCCACCATCACTGCCAGCGGCTTGGCGCCCCGCTGCTTCCGCTCCCGCAGCCGGCCTATGGCGGCATCGCTCGTCGCATCACACACCACATGAAACCCACCGAGGCTCTTCACGGCGATCGCGTCACCCGCGCGGAGTTGCGCGCGAGCTGCTTCGATCGCCGCCTCGGCGCTGCAGTTACTGCTGTCATCGGGGCGAGTGATCACAACGCCGCCGGGATCATGCACCGTCGTAAACCACGCGCTCGGCCCGCAGGCGGGGCAGGCATTCGGCTGGGCATGGAAGCGGCGATCGGCGGGATCGGCATACTCGGCAGCGCAGGCCGGGCACATCGGGAATGCCACCATCGTGGTCCGCGGCCGATCATAGGGGAGGCGCTGGATGATCGTGAACCGCGGGCCGCAGTCGGTGCAGTTGGTGAACGGATAGCGAAACCGACGATTGGAGGGGTCGCGCACCTCGGCGAGGCAGGCCGGGCAGGTGGCGATGTCGGGGGGCACGCTGGCGGTCGAGCCGCTCGGCGAAGCGTCGGCCTCCGATTCCAGGATCGCGAACGCATCAGGCTGCGCAGGATCGAGTGGTCTATCCTCGACGTCGATCCGCGTCACATCAGCCAGCGGCGGCGGTTCATCGCGAAGGGCGGCCGCGAAGGCCTCAATCGCGGCGGGGTGCCCCTGAACTTCGATCGCGACTCCGCCCGACCCGTTGCACACAAACCCGCCAAGGCGATGCCGCTGCGCCAGCCGCCACACGAACGGCCGAAACCCCACCCCCTGCACGGTGCCAGCGACATGGAAGCGACAGCGAGCAATTCCCATATTGCCAGTTTTACCACTCACCGACCCTGGGCATGTTTCGCTCTCGCCCCGCGGCCGGTCGGCCCGCTACTTTCCCCCGATGCCGTCGCTTCTCGATCAGCTTCGCAGCCTGCCGCGGAGCCAACTTTTTGGCCGCTACGCGCTCCTGCTGCTTCATCTCATGCTCCTGCCGGCCCTCTCCGTGATCACGGAGGGCCATCCGAAGGCCGACGTGCTTGCCATGCTGGCGGAGCAGTCGCTGTTTGTCGCCGCGGCGGTGCTGATCGGCGGCCGCCGGATGCTGTGGGTGGGAGTCCCGCTCATGATCCCGAGCATGATCACGGCGGGGGTGACGGTGGCCTTCGGGCAGATCCCCGACGAGCATTATCCACTGTGGGCAGTGGCGCGGGCGGCGAGCTTCATCGTGCCGATCGTCACGGTGGGCCTGCTCATCCTCGTCGATGTCCTGGCGGCGGAGCGGATCGTGTTCGACCTGATCTTTGGCGCCCTGTGCGTGTTCGTGCTGATCGGTCTTTGCTGGGCGAACGTCTATCAACTCATCGAACGGCTGGTTCCGGGATCGTTCATGGTTGACTACGCCCGGTACCAGATCGATGCCGCAGCCGACCCCTTCGCCTCGCTGGGGCTCTTCACCTACTACTCCTTCATCACGCTGACCACCGTCGGCTACGGTGACATCGTGCCGGTGTCGGCCCTGGCCCGGTGGCTCGTCTGGCTGCAGGCGGTCGCGGGGCAATTTT
>JBIKNV010000270.1:0-4516 GCA_044358475.1 Pirellulales bacterium
TTCGTCGCCATGTGTGATGGTGCCGTGCGGTTCATCGTCGACACGATCGACACCGGCAGCCTCGACCAGACCATGGCATCAAGCGAGACCGGAGCATCGAGGTTTGGCGTGTGGGGCAGCCTGGGCTCAATGGCCGGCGGTGAAACAGCAGCAATCGACTGAGGAGCCCCCGGACATGTCACTTTCATTTGGAAGAGATCGACGCCGATCGTCATTCCATCCTCTCCAGCGAGGGCATGGTCCAACTCATCCCTGGTTGTTCGCGGCCGTGATCGCCATGGTGCCGTTCACGGGCTGCGGTCGATCCGGTCCACCTGTTCAGGTGGTGCAGGGCACAGTCACGCTCGACGGCCAGCAAATCGAGGGCGTGGCGGTGACGTTTACCCCGGTCGTATCCGGGGCCGGCATTCAGGCGTTCGGCAACACGCAGGCCGATGGATCCTACAAGCTGAGCGCGTTTCGCGGCGCGAAGCCGGGCAGCGGCACAGTGATCGGCGAGTATCGAGTCACGTGCACGAAGACAATCGGCGGCGACTTGCCCGAGGAGGTGCCGCTCCCGCCCGACGACGCCCCCGCGGCCACGCACGAGGCCTGGCGAAAGGACGTCGCCAAACGGCAGCGTGCCAAGCCGACGCCGATCCAGTACCTCGTGCCCAAAGCCTACGGCGATCCAGAGACATCCGGTCTCAAGGTCACCGTGAAGAAAGGCCTCAACGCCGGGCCGGAGTTCCGCTTCGACCTCAAAAGCGACGTCAAGTAGCAAAGCCGCCAAAATGGCACGGAGTTCAGTCGCGGTCGCCACCAACCATCGCAGGTCATCGCGTTTCATGCGAGCGACCTTGCTTTATCGCAAAACGCGATTACGATTGGAGGGCAGAACAGCGCTCGGCCGATGAGGACAACATGCGAGTCATCTCGAAATCCCGGCTGCGGTCGTTCTGGGAATCCCACAAGAACCGGGCTGACGCAGAGAGGTGGCTGTCGGCCTGGTATAAAATTGCGAAAGTAGCCGAATGGGTGAACTTTGCCGCCCTCAAGCAGACGTTCGGTTCAGCGGATCAGGTTGGCAATTGTGTGGTGTTCGACGTTGGCGGCAATCGGTATCGCTTGATCAGTCGCGTGCTCTATCCCCACAGGCTGTACGTCCTACGGGTCATGGATCACGCCGAATACGACCGAGTTCCGTGGGCGAAGCAGTGCGGATGCCATCATCCGCCGCCGAGAAAACCCACCGGTCCTTTGAAGTCGGTGTCGGCCGGAAGACGGGCAGCTGGTACAGCAGGAAAGAGAAGGTAAGTGATGGTCGTCAAGAATCATCAGTCGGCGATGCCGGATTCCTACTTCGAGCTCGTCAAGAGGTTTCCGCTTACGCACATTCGCAATCGCAGGCACTTGGGGCAGGCACTGCAACTTGTAGATGAGCTGCTCCAGCAGCGTCTTGACCGCGGCGCCCAAGAGTACCTCGATGCCCTGAGCGATCTCGTTGCGAGCTTTGAGGACGAGCATACGCCGATACCCGATGCCTCAGAGTCGGACGTGCTGCGTCTGCTCTGGCAGTCGAGCGGGCTCACTCAGACGGAGCTTGCCAAGGCCGTCGGTATTTCGCAGTCGACGCTTTCGGTGGTCCTCAGCGGCGATCGCGAACTGACCAAAGGCCACATGCTCGCACTGGCGAAGTTCTTCAATGTTCCGCCGGCCGTTTTTTTTCCATCATGAAGACAAAAAACAAAAAGGTGCCAGCCACCAAATCTGGGCAACCTCCCATCTTCCCTATTTTTGGTGGCTGGCACCTTTCTCTGGAGCATCCGTAATGACAAGTTCACGACATTCCCGCCGTCGTTTCCTCGCGGCCTCCGCCACGGCGGGCTCCCTCCTCGTCCTTGGCACGCGCACGACGCGGGCGATCGCCGGGGCGAATGACCGCGTCCGCATCGCCGTCCTCGGCGTGAACGGTCGGGGCCGCAATCATCTCGCCGGCTTCAGCGCCATCCCTGGCGTCGAGATCGCCGCCGTCGTCGACCCCGATCAGGCGGTGCTCGACCGCACGCTCGCCGACCTGGCAAAGAAGGCTGGTGATGCGCCGCTTACGACCAAGGGGGAGCGGGATTTTCGCCGGGTGCTCGATGACCCGTCGATCGACGCGATCTCGATCGCGACCCCCAACCATTGGCACTCGCTGATGACGATCCTCGGCGCCCAGGCGGGCAAGCACGTCTACGTGGAGAAGCCGCTCTCCCACGACGTTGCGGAGGGCCGCATTGCCGTCGAGGCTCAGAGAAAATACGGTGTCGTCGTCCAGCACGGCACGCAGCGGCGCAGCAATGCCGGCATCGCCGGGCTGCATGAGGCCCTCAAAAACGGCACGCTCCCTAAGCTGAAGATCGCCCACGGCTACTGCTGCAAGCCCCGCGGCAGCATCGGCATCAAGCCTGATGGTGCCCCGCCTGCCAGCCTCGACTGGAATCTCTGGAAGGGGCCGGCCGTGATCGACCGCTACAACGCCAACCTCGTCCACTACAACTGGCACTGGTTCTGGAAGACCGGCAACGGCGACTTAAACAATCAGGGCACCCATCAGCTCGACGTGGCTCGCTGGGCGATCGACGACGACCAGACGCATCCCGTGCGGGCGGTGGCGATCGGCGGCCGGTTTCTCTGGAAGGATCAGGGCGAGACGCCCAACACCATGTTCGCCATGGCCGAATATCCCAACGGCCAGATCGTGCTCTTCAGCGTCCGCAACGTGAATTACGAGGGCTACCAGCGGCAGGTCTTCAACGAGTATCACCTTGAAGACGGCAGCGTGATAACGGGCGAAGGCACCTACACGATCCGGCGTCCCGGCAGTACCGAAGCCGAACCGTTGCAACTGCCTCTGGGAAAGGTGACTCCCGGCGGCGAATGGCAGAGCTTCATCACCGCGGTGCGGGCGGGTGACCCACGGCTCGCCAATGGCAACGTGCTCGACGCCCACTACGGATCCGTACTCGGCCACCTCATGAACAACTCCTACCGGCTCGGTTCGGAAGTGCCCTTCAACGCGCGGGCGGGCCGGTTCGGCGACCGCAAGGACGTCGCCGAGCACTTTGAGAAACTGCACGCGATCATGCGGGATGGCGCGGGCATCCCCGAGGATGGCTCGACCTACCGGCTCGGCCCGACGCTCACCTTCGACCCGGCCACCGAGCGGCACTCCGGCGATCATGCCGACGCCGCCAATGCGCTGCTCGAAGACCCGAAAAACATCGGCTTCGAACTCCCAACGCTGGCCAACGTGTGAGCCACATTTCCCTGCCCCCTGCGAAGGAGTCGTGATGCACCGTGTGAATCAACGGGCTGATCGGAGACGTTTTCTGACTGTCTCTGCAACGGCATCGATGGCGATCATGTCCGCGAAGAGAGCCGCGGTTGCCGGTGTGGCCACTGCTCGCCCGCCCCTGCAACTCGGGCTTGTCACCTACCAGTGGGGCAAGGACCTGCAACTGGCCGACCTGCTCGAGGTCTGTGGTCGGACAGGGTTTGCCGGGGTCGAGCTCCGCAGCACGCACGCCCACGGCGTGGAGCCGGGCATGAGCAGTGACCGGCGGGCGGAGGCGAAGCGGAGGTTCGCGGATGGCCCGGTGAAGCTCGTGGGCCTCGGGAGCGCCTGCGAGTATCACGCGCCCGACCAGGCGGTGGTCCGCAAGAACATCGACGACACGAAGGCCTTCATCGATCTCTGTGCCGAACTCGGCGGCAGTGGCGTGAAGGTGCGGCCGAACGCATTGCCCGCGGAGGTGCCTGTCGAGAAGACGTTGGAACAGATCGGCAGGTCGCTCCGCGTCGTCGGCGAGTATGCGGCCCAGGCGGGCCAGCAGATCCGCCTCGAGGTCCACGGCGCCGGCACGAAGGAGATTCCGCACATGCGGCGGATCATGGAGGTGGCCGATCATCCGCAGGTGGTCGTCTGCTGGAACTGCAATCCGTCTGATCTCGCGGGGCCCGGCTTCGAGGCGAACTTCGAGCTACTGGCTCCCTGGATGGGCACGGTACACATCCATGATCTTCGGCCGGGCAAGGTCGACTATCCCTGGGACAGGCTGTTCGCCAAACTCAAGGCCTGCACGGCCAAGGGCTTCACCGGCTGGTGCCTGCTCGAAGACGGGGCGATCCCCACCGACATCCCGGCGGCGATGGAGGAAAACCGCCGCGAGTTCGCTCGTCTGGCATCGTGAGCAATATTGTGAGCCCTCATGATCTGGTATGGCATGAGGTGTCGTCTTTTCATTGCCATCACAAAGACCGCCAAGTCACCAATGATGCCCTGCTCCCGTCGATTATTCATTCATGCGGTCACGGCCGTCGGCGGCCTGATGACCCGGCGGCGGTTGGCCTTCGCAAGTGAAGCCGGGGCAGACGGCCCCGGGATCGGTGTGATCGGCGTCCGCTATCAGGGCGCGGTGATCGCCGCGCTCGCCAAGGCCCACGGTCGCCTGGTCGGAATCGCCGACGTCGATCGCGACTGTCTCGACCTGGC
>JBIKNV010000236.1:0-4889 GCA_044358475.1 Pirellulales bacterium
TTCAGAGGGCCGAGCCGACACCTTCTCGCGGAATGCCCTGTCGACACGCGAGCCGTCAGACCAACTCCGGCATCACGTCGGTTTTTTCAAGCAGGTACTGGGGCCTACCGGTGTGATCGTGAAACTGCGCTGAAACGGGATCGATACCGAGATGGCGATAGCAAGCCGCCAACACCTCGGAAAAGTGCACCGGCCGATCCGTGATCGCGGCAGCATGGCGGTCGGTCGCCCCGATCACCTGCCCGGTTCGCCATCCCCCGCCGGCCAGCAAACCGCCTCCCACCTGCGGCCAGTGATCCCGACCGGCATCCTTGTTGATCTGCGGCGTGCGACCGAACTCGCCCCAGGCCACCACCGCCACATCCTTGTCGAGGCCCCGATCGTGCAGATCCTCGATGAGGGCCGAGAGCCCCTGGTCGAATTGCGGCAGGTGCGTGTTCTTCATGCCGTTGAACGTGTCACTGTGGAAGTCCCAGCGACCGAAATTGAGGGTGACGACCCGGGCGCCGGCCTCGACGAGCCGCCGGGCCATGAGGAAGTGCTCGAGATTCCGGGGCGCCCCGTCGCCGAACCGGTTGGCGTCCCCCTTGCCATAGCGGTCCCGCACATGAGTCGGCTCTTCGGAAATGTCGAGAGCCTTCGCGAGGCGGTTACTCGTGAGGATGTCGAAGGCGGTTTCATGCAGCGAATCCATCCCATCCAGCATGCGGCTCGCATCGATGTCACGACGCAGGTGGTCCAGCCGGCCCAGTAATCTACGGCGGTCAGCCATGCGTGAACCCGTGCCATCGGCAAGCACGATGTCGGAACTCGCCGGTCCGCTTGGCCGGAAGGCCGCATGCGAGACCCCCAGAAAACCAGGCAACCCCGGTGAGCCGTACGGCGGGTGTCCCGCGTCGGGTGAAAGACCGACGAACGGCGGCAGCGACGGATGGACCGGCCCGAGCACCTTCGAGGCAACGGAGCCAATGCTCGGCCACCCCCCCGGCGGCTGCTTGCGAACCGAGCGGCCCGTGTAGCAGATGAAGGAGTCGTGGTTGCCGTCGGGCGACCCGTGCACACTTCGCAGCACCACGCATTTGTCCATGATGCTGGCGAGTTGGGGCATGTGCTCGCAAATCTGCAGGCCCGGCACGCTCGTCGGGATGGGACGAAACTCCCCGCGGATCTCGGCGGGTGCCTCCATCTTCATGTCATACATGTCCTGGTGCGCCGGCGCACCGCACATGTAAATCATGATCACGCTCTTGTGGCCGTTGCGGATGCCGGCAGCCCGCTCGGCGCGGAGAATCTCCGGCAGCGAGAGTCCGCCCACCGTGAGCGTGCCGATGCGTAAGACATCCCGCCGCGTGAGGCCGTCGCAGAATGGCGACCGGCCAGCGGGCCGACCGGAAAGAACCGTCAACATGGCGTCCTCTCCCGAGTTTTTTGGGACCTAGGAACGATAAATTTACCATCGGCAGTCCGCTTCGTCAGCCGATATAATCGTTTGGCGTTTGTCCGCCACTATGACGGACATCAGGGGCCTCAGGGTGCCTGGGCCTTCCTTTTGGCCTTTCTCCAATTGGTGCGTCCCATGCTGACGATCTTCGGTGGCCACCAAAACCTGTGCAGCGGTCCGACCCGCCGCGATTTTCTCACGATCGGTGGGCTTTCGTTCGGCATGGGAGGGTTCTCGCTCGCCTCCATCCTCCGCGCTGAAGAGTCGGCCGTGGGGGCCAGCGGTTCCCGTCGGCAGAAGTCACTGATCAACATCTTCTTGGCCGGCGGCCCTCCTCATCAGGATCTTTGGGATCTCAAGCCCGATGCCCCGAGTGAAATCCGTGGGGAGTTTCGCCCCATCCCGACGAACGTTCCCGGCATCGAGATCTGCGAGGTCTTTCCACAACTCGCGAAGCGGATGGATCGTTGCGCGATCATTCGCTCGGTCGTTGGCTGCGAGGGTGCCCACGCCGGCTACCAGTGCATGACCGGCTGGCCCGAAAACAATCTACGGACGATCGGCGGTCGGCCATCTCTCGGCGCAGTCGTCGCAAAACTCCATGGACCGGTCGATCCGTCGGTGCCCCCCTTCGTCGGCCTCGCGGCTCGAACCAAACATGTCCCATGGAGTGATTCCGGCACGGCCGGTTTTCTCGGCCCCGCCTATGCTGCGTTCAAGCCTGATGGCCAGGGTTTGGAGAACATGACCCTCAAGTCGCTTTCGCTGGAGCGGCTCGCGGATCGTCGTCGTCTGCTCACGGGCCTTGACCGTCTCCGCCGTGACGTTGATACCGCCGGGATGCTCGAGGGAATGGACAGCTTCGGCCAGCGGGCCTTCGACGTGCTGACGGGGAGCAGGCTGCTCGAGGCACTGGACCTCTCCAAGGAGGATTCCAAGATTCGCGCGGCCTACGGCGACGGCATGCCATACAAATATCAGTTCGACGGTGCGCCAACCTGCAATGACCACTTGCTCATCGCGCGGCGACTCATCGAGGCCGGCGTGCGGGTGGTCAGCCTCAGCTACGGCCGCTGGGACAGCCATGGTCAAAACTTCGATCTCGTCCGTGACCATGGCTCGAAACTCGATCAGTGCCTCTCGGCCCTCCTCGATGATCTTCAGAGCCGCGGCCTGCTCGATGACGTGGCGATCGTGGTTTGGGGGGAGTTCGGCCGTACGCCGAAAATCAATCCTCAGGCGGGCCGCGACCACTGGCCGCAGGTCAGCACGGCACTGCTCGCCGGGGGTGGGTTTCGGACCGGTCAGGTGATCGGTGCCACGAATCGTCTCGGCGAACATGCCACCGATCGACCGGTTCACATGCAGGAGATCACGGCCACGCTCTACCATGCCCTCGGCATCTCAACGGCCGATACCACGCTCGTGGACATGACCGGGCGGCCCCAGTATCTCGTCGAGCGGCAGCCGATCGCAGAACTCGTGTGATCTGAATCGACACGGCTCCCGAGTCATGCCGGGGCCATGGCATCTCACCGGGCCGGCGCCGGCTCGACTGCATGAAGCGGATTGGGGTTGGCGACGTTCCAGATTCTCAGGCGGCCATCCTGGCCACCCGCGACGACTGTCGGGCCGTTGCCGGCGAGGGCTTGAACGAAGTCGCCGGCACCGGCCAACTGGCGAATAGTGGCCCCGCTGGCGACATTGAAGACACGCACGGTGGCATCCCCCGAAGCCGCCACGATCTCATCCCCTTCCCCCACGAAACGCACGCCCGTCACCTCCCGGCCCGGCCCCTGAATCGTCCGCTGTTGTTCTCCGGAGTCGACGGTCCAGACCTTCACGACGTTATCGGCACCGCCCGTGACAAGCCGCCGACCATGGGCCTGCCAGGTGACCGCGAGAACGTGTCCGGTGTGTCCCTCGAACGAGCGCTCAAACCCGCCATCGGCAACCACGTGGACCTTCGCAAAGCGATCGGTGCCCCCCGATGCCAGTCGCTTCCCGTCGCGCGAGAACGCGAGCGTCACGACGGTGTCGGAATGTGGTTGCACGAGCGATCGCACGAGCGCCCCATCCGATACCTTCCATAGCTTGATCTCACCGCTGCGGCTCGGCCGCCCGCTGCCCGATGCGAGCAGGCTCCCATCGGGTGAAAAGGCGACCGCGAGCACGGCGTCGACCGGTGGTCCGGAAGGATCGTCCTCCGCCGCGGGCGGCGTCTTCTCGCCGCCGATCGTACGAACAAGATTCCACCGTTCCGACGTGTCAAAAGCCGCGGCGTTGGCTGCCCCCCCCGCCACCACGATCCGGTCATTGACGGTGCCGACGACCGCGGTCGCCTGCGCCGCCGCCTGGAAAGCGCTTCTGGGCTGACCATCCTGGGCACCGTACACGAATACGGCACCCGTTGGATCGATCGCGGCAAACGTCACGCCATCTGGCATGAACGCGACGGACGTGAACGGTCGAATGAAGACCTTGCGTTCACCATCGATGGTGTTTCGCTCCGCCTCGGCCGACGTGAGGTGCGCTGCGGCCGCCGCCAGAGCCGCCTGACGAGCGGGAACGGCCTCGTCAGCACGTTTCACTTCAGCAGTGGCAAAATCGCCATTCCGCTTCGCGCGTTCGATTGCGGTCCGGGCGTTCGCCGCCGCCTCATCTGCCGCCATCTGTGCCTTCATCGCCTGCTGCGCTTTGGCCGCCAGATCAGCCGCCGCCTCGGCCGGCCCTGCCGAGGCGGCCATCGCCGATCGCTTGTCGGCCTCGTCACGGGCAGCCTTCGCTGCCTTGGCCGCCTCCTCCTTCTCTTTGAACGTCTTCTCGGCCGCAGCCAGTGCCTCGCCAACCTTTTTCGCCTCGTCTGCTGCGGCTGTCTTGGCTTTTTCGGCTGCGCCAACCTCTGCCTTGGCATGCTCGACATCCTGCTTCAGCACCGAGATGTCGCCATCTTTCTTGGCAAGACGATCGGCGATCCGAAAGTCTCCACTCGAGTGCGTCACGAGCACCCCCTCGGCCGTGTTCCAAAGTTTGACTCCTGGAACCGTGCCGACGGAAGCCAGCCGACTGCCATCCGGCGCGACTGCAATCGCGGTCACCGCCCCGCCATGCGGGAACTGTCTCACGACATCGCCGGTCTCGAGCTTCCAGAGTCGCACGACACCATCACCACAGCCGCCCAGAACATGCCCCGACATGGACGGCATCTCGACGAGCCCCACGACCGGAGCAGGCGCCCCGGCGATCTCCTTGATCGGCTTCGTCGCCGCCGGGTCACCGGTCGGCTGCGCGAGTGGCAGCTGCCAGACCCGCACCGCATTGTCAGCCTCGGCTGTCACCAAGTGGGTGCCGCCGTTGGCAATCCCGATCGAGCGCACCTCGGCCGGCCGGACAAGACGGCCGATCGCGACGCCATCAGCCAGTCGCCAGGCCGTCACGGTGTTATCCT
>JBIKNV010000237.1:0-4887 GCA_044358475.1 Pirellulales bacterium
CGAGTTCGCCGCCATCGTTGAACCGGGTGCTCGCATTCACCATCACCGCCGCCGTGTCCACCCGGGCCGTGAACCGGTCGGCTGCTGTTGGGTCGGCCGTGACGATCGCGTCGGTGTGGCGTGAACCGTAGCGGTTGATGTGGTCGATCGCCGCGTCGAGCGAGTCGACGACGGCAATCGAGATCTTGGGGCCGAGAAACTCCGTCGCGTAGTCGGCCTCGGAGGCCACGCCTGCGGAGGGAACGATCGCTCGCGTGACGCCGTCAGCGACGATCTCGACTCCCTGGGCCGTGAGGGCGGCGGCCATGTCGGGCAGAAACGCCGCCGCGACGTCACGGTGGACGAGCAGCGACTCGGCCGCGTTGCAGACGCCCATCCGCTGGCACTTGGCGTTCACCGTGATGGCCTTGGCCATGGCGAGGTCGGCGGCCTTGTCGACATACACGTGGCAGTTGCCGGAAAAGTGCTTGAGCACCGGCATGCGGGCCTCCGAGCAGACGCGACGGATCAGGGCCTCGCCGCCGCGGGGAATCACGATGTCGATGAGATCGTCCATCTTCAGGAATTCACCGACCGCCTCACGGTCCGGCGTGTCGACGAGCTGCACGCAGTCGACGGGCAAGCCGGTCTCCTGGATCGCCTGCCGGATGCCCTCCACGATTCTCGCACTCGAGTGGGCCGCCTCCTTGCCGCCGCGCAGGATGATCGCGTTGCCGGAGGCGAGGGCGACGGCGGCGGCGTCAGCCGTGACGTTGGGCCGCGACTCGTAGATGAAGAAGACGACGCCCAGCGGTACCCGAATCTTCCGGACGAGGAGGCCGGAGGGGCTTGTCGATTCCTCGAGCACTTCACCGACAGGGTCGGGTAGCGAGGCCACGGCCTCGACACCGGCGGCGATCGCCTCGACCCGCTTGGCATCGAGGGTGAGCCGGTCGATTGCGGCGGCGGAGAGGCCGTAGCCGGGGGCGGCGGCCAGGTCGAGTCGGTTGGCGGCGAGGATGGCATCGGCATCAACGCGGATGCGGTCGGCGGCCGCCCGCAGGCAGGCGGTTTTCCGCTCGGAAGCGACGCCGGCCAGATCAATCGCGGCCAGCCGGGCCCGAGTGGCGATGTCGCGGCAGTGATCAGTGAGAGCGTTCATGATGCAATCGTACCAGACCGTATGAGTGCTGCCCGTACCTGAGCGACGGCGTGGACCCGCACGATCTGGATGCCGGCAGTGGCGAGGCCACAGGCCAATTCGGCCGTGGCGGCGTCGAGTTCCTTTCCGGTTGCCGGCCGGCCGAGTGCCTGCTCGAGCGACTTGCCGATGAAGCCCTTGCGGGAGTGGCCGACGAGAATCGGCGTGCCAAGGTCGAGCAAGCGGGCCGCGTGGGCCATCAACTCGCGGTTGTGGGCGTGCGTCTTGCCGAAGCCGATGCCGGGGTCGAGGCAGATGTTCTCATGGGAGATGCCGGCGGCGAGCAAGGCGTCGCGCCGGGCCGCAAGGTAGGCATGGATTTCGGACACCACGTCGTCATACCGCGGCTCGTCCTGCATCGTCTGCGGTGTGCCGCGCATGTGCATGGCACAGATGCCTGCGCCACTCGAGCGGGCGACGTCGAGCATGTCGGGATCGCCCTCCAGGCCGGTCACATCGTTGATGATCTCGGCGCCCAGTTCGATCGCCCGCCTGGCAACGGCCGCCTTTGACGTGTCGATCGACACGGGCACACCCGATGCCGCGGCGAGCCGCCGCACGACCTCGGCTACCCGCCGCAGTTCCTCGTCGGCGGGTACCGGAGTGGAATACGGCCGCGTGCTCTCGCCACCCACGTCGAGAATGTCGGCCCCGTCGGCGACGAGTTGCAGCCCATGGGCCACGGCGGCATCGACCGAGTCGTGCCGGCCCCCATCGGAAAAACTGTCGGGCGTGACATTGACGATTCCCATCAGCAGCGGCCGCTGCAAAACGCCGCCGGCATGCGGCAGTTCAAGCCGACGGGTGCGGAGCTGCCAGTGCCTGGGGTGGGCCGGGAATACCATGGGCCTGATGGTAACTCGCCCAGGGATGGCCATTAAAAGGAGTTGGCAAGTCCCGCCTGAAACGTCGAGGCGGGCCCGCTCACGTCGGTCCCGAAGCCCCAGTTGCCAAACACGGAGAGTCGATCACTCGGGAACCAGATGAATCCAGTTCCGACGACCGTCTGGGCAACGAGCCGCGGCAGGGCTGACTGGTTTTGAAACCCGTGCACGAAGATTTGGAAGTCATCGGTCAGTTCTTTCGACACCGCCCACTGGATGATGTCCACCGGCTGGTAGCCTTCCTGCGTGGAATCATCGGAAATACCAACGTTGTACTCTGCCACGAGCCCCCAGACGAGCGTGTTGCGAAAGAGCATCAACAGGCCGGGAACAGTGCCCGAGTTGAATGCGGGAGATCCCCAGGGGGTTTGGACGAAGGCCTCGAATCCGGCCGCGGGGATGAACCAGTCTTGGTTCTCCTCCCAGAGGTGCGTCTTGACGTCGAATACGAGCGGTGAAAACCCGGTCGTCTCATCCATGCCGAGTCCGGCTGCCTGCCAGGTGAACCCGCCGGAGTAGACGCGGAACTCGAATCGATCGGTCAGCCCCATCCGCAGCAGGAATTCGGCACTGTAGGTTTGTGGCTGAATGGTCGTGATGGCTCCTGTGTAAAAGACCGGCGATAATTCGAGGTACACGCCGCCCCGGGGCAGGGTGTTGGGGCCATTTGGGTAGTTGGCCGTGTCGGGACCAGGATCACGGATTGTGAGCGGCCGCCGCGATCGCTCAGGGTCGATCCCCTCGGGAAAGGCCGTCGCGAGAAACCGGGTCCATGGCCGAGATGACGTCAGCGCCGGGTCGAACGGGTCGCTAGCCACTGCCGTCGAAGCAGGCAATATCCACGCTCCAACTGCGATGGCAGCGTGCTGGAGAAACTTTCGGTCGAGCATGAAAAACGGTCTGACCGAGAACGACGACTGTCGACTGGGCCGGGGGAGATTCCCATGATGATGCCGATGAATCAAGTCGCATTTTTTGCGGGCGATCGTAGGGGTTCACCCGGCATGGTGTCCCATCATCCGAAGTCTGGCGCGAGTTTCATGCGGCAGTCGCCATCGCGACGTTGACGACCGATACCCTTCCGAGGACCATCATGGTCATGGGCATCATCCGTTCCTCTGCCGCGATCATCTGCGTCGGAGCCATGCTCACCGCGCATGCCGCAGACGATCCGCGTGTCGCAGCGATTCTGGCGGCCGACGATGCCCGGATCGAAGCCATGAAGGCGGCCGATCCCGAGGCGCTTGCCCCGCTGCTCTCGTCCGAGCTTCGCTACTCACATTCCAACGGTGCGGTCGACACCAAGTCGTCGCTCCTGGAGCTCATCGGTGGTAAAGCCACGCGGTACATTTCCTACCGGCTCGTGGAGCGAGGCGTGCGTTTCGCCGCCCCGGAGATCGCCCTGGAGCATGGCCGCGCGGAACTCGTGCTGGAGAAAGACGGCAAGCAGACCGAGGCGACGTTTCTCTTCCTGGCCGTCTGGCGACTCGAAGACGGCTCGTGGCGATTCCTCGAGTGGCAGTCGGCCCGGCCTCCTTCAGCTGGTGCGGCTCCTCAGGGGCAGTGATCGGGGCTACCACGGCTCTTCCATGAGTCCGACGATTTGGCGGGCCATCCGTTGGATGCCCTCCTGCTGCGTGCTCACCACGGAGCGGCCGAATTCGGGCACGAGCATCGCCGGCTGGCCGACATCGACGCTCGCTGCCGGTACGGGCACGGCACCGGTCGCCAGCACGGCGCCACCACGATCGGCCCACGTGACGAGCGCCTGGATGTTCATCTCCACCTGACGGGACTGGTCCGTGGGGCTTTCCACCACCATCCGCTTCGTGTCGGCCACGATGCGGCAGGTGAGCACGCTGTCGGCCCCCTCGGCCGAGCCAACCACCTTGAAGGGGGTGCGTCTCTCGATCTCTTTGCAGACGGCTTCGGTCAGCCGCTCGCCGAGATCGATGCTCGGGGTCGTGCGGAAGCTGTCCGACTGAAACACCGGCACATAGATCGTTCGCACGTTGGGGGCGTAGAGCGTGTTGTTGCCGAAGCGATAGCCGGCGCAGCCCGTCACCACGAACGCGATCGTCGCGATCACGAGGCCGCAGCGGGCTGGGAAATTCATTGCCATCGTGACATCTCGGCATGGCCCGCCGTCGGAACCCGCCCTAGCGAATCTGGGGGCCTGCCCCCGAGGTGTCCTGCCGCGCGATCATCTCGTCGGCCTCGGCCATGGCGTCGAGTTCCGCCTCTTTGAGCGAGTCGGGGTTGAAGAGCTGCGTCAGCATCGGCAGGGGGTTGTCGGAGACGTCCTCGAGGCCCTCCAGCTCACCGAGCCGTGACCGGGCCCGGTCGGCGAGCATCGTCTTGGGGTAGTCGCGGGCGATCATTGCATAGTAGATGCGGGCCGACGAATAGTGCTTTCCCTTGGCGTAGAACTCGGCCCGGGTCCAGTGCCGCGTCGCCTGCTGGGCGGCGATCTCGGCGCGGGCCTTGATCACCCGTTCCTCATCCTCGGCGGAGAGCTGATCGGGAAACTGCACGAGCACCTGGTCGGCCAGCAGTTCGGCCTCGTCGAGCACGCCCCCTTCGTACCCCGGCCCCTGGTACGCCTGGAGTTTCGCCTGCAGGCCAAAGAGGTGCGACGGAAGCAGGAAGTCGCTGTCGGGATACTCGCTGCGGAGCAGTCCGTAGAAGTAGTCGGCATCGAGCCACTGGCGGTCGACGAAGTGGGCGTTGGCCGTGGCCATGATGCTGTCGTCGGCCAGTTCGCCGCGAGGGTCGTTGAGCCGCACGTGCTCGAAGGCCTTGAGGGCACGGCCCGGCGTGTCA
>JBIKNV010000175.1:0-5991 GCA_044358475.1 Pirellulales bacterium
GGGCAAGACGCCACCGCTCGCCGACCTTGACGCCACTGTCCGCGGGCTCGGCGGCACGCTCTACGTCGACGATGCCCACGGCACGGGCGTCGTCGGGCCACAAGGTAGGGGGGCCGCCGCCGCCGCGCTCGGTACGCTCGACAATGTCTTGATGGTGGGATCTCTCTCGAAGGCGTTTTCCTGCCTCGGTGGTTTCGTCACCTGCACGCCCGACCTGAAGACCGTCCTCAAGATTCGCTCGAGCACGTTTATCTTCGGCGGTCCTGTGCCGCCTCCGTATCTGGCTGCCATCTGTGCCGTCTGCGACATCTTCATGACGCCTGAATACGATCGGCTGCTGGCCGCCTTGCGGAATCGCACACGGCAGCTCACGGCCGGCCTCGATGCCCTTGGACTTTCCTACCACGGCGGCGGGGCGGCCATCGTGTCGGTGGTGGTCGGTGACATCGAGAAGACTTTTGCGGCCGGCAAGAGCCTGTTCGATCGCGGATTCTACGTGCAGTCGGCCACGTATCCCGCAGTGCCAATCAACGGTGGCTTGCTGCGAATCCAGGTCAACGCCAACCACCCGACGGCTGCGATCGACGGGCTCCTCAATGCGCTCGGGGACGTTGCCAGCGAGGTGAAGATCCCTATGCGAAGCCGAAACCAGCCACTTGCCGCGTCGGCATAGAGAATCTTCTCATCACGCCTCTTCCATCGGTGGCAGTCGGCAGACGATGGCGTCGCGCATGGCTGGCGGTAGCAGCCGCAGGAGTCTTGCCTGAAACGCCGTCCAGCGGGGAAACCAGACCTCTGCCCGGCCCCGCTCGATGGCGAGCAGGATTCGGTCCGCTGCCTCGTGAGCCGGTATCCCGATGCCAGCAGCCCTCTCCCCGGCAGTGATCATCGGCGTGTCGACATATCCTGGAAAAGCGGACGTCACCGTGATGCCGACAGGCCGGCAATCGATTCGCAGGCTCTCCAAAAGCATTTGCACCGCCGCCTTACTGGCAGAGTAGGCCGCATTCTTCCGGAGCCCAACCACGGCGGCGAGGCTGGCAACACCGCAGAGGTGGCCTCGGCCGCGGACGAGCATCCCAGGCAGCACCGCGGCAAACAGGTTGGTCGTGCCGTTGACGTTGGCATCGATGACGGCCCGCGACCGTGCGGCGTCGAGCGGCCAGGTGACGCGGTGCAGGCCGGCGCAGGCGATCGCAACGTCCGTAGGGCCGAGGTGCGTTTCGAGATGGCTCACGGCCTCGACAACCGCGGCCGGGTCGGTGACGTCGCAGACAGCCGGTTCCGCGTGACCACCAGCGCTACGAACCTCGGCGACCACCTCGGCGAGGGCATCCGCACGGCGCGCCACGAGCCCCACGCGGCCCCCGGCCGCGGCGACGGCCCTCCCCAACTCCCTCCCGATCCCGCTCGAGCCGCCGGTGACGATAACTGATTTGCCATGCCAGAAGGTTTTCGAAATCATGCGATCATTGAACGAGATCTGGTCATGCCTTTGCAACCATCACCTGCCATCCGTCGCGAACTCCTGCATGTCGACGGCCACACCGTGGCCGCTGACGTGCATCTCCCCGTCAATGACCACCGGCCGCCCGTCGTGTTTCTCCACGGCATCCTGGCCTCGCTTGACCTGGCGACCGAACTCTTTGTCGACCCCGCAGCCGAGCCGTGGATCGCGCTGAGCCTTCCCGGCCATTATCCAGGCGCGCTTCCACCGGCGTGCGCGGCAGCCGATCTCGACGAGGAACTGTTCGTCCGGCTCTCCGAGGCCGCCCTCCAGCAACTTGTCGGCAATCGTCGCGTAATCGTCACCGGCTGGTCGACGGGGGGATTTGCCGCGCTCAATCTCGCCATCCGGCATCCCGCTCGCGTGGCGGCCGTAGCCAGCCTTGCGGGGTTTGCCAGCGGGCGGCGGATTGCTGGCATGATGCGGTGGTTGGTATGGCTTGCCGGTCGGCCGCTGGGTCGGCCGGCCATCCGGCTCGGCATGCGCCTGGCGGCGTTCTGGCCCGGCGTCTACTCGATCCTCCTGGGATGCCTGGCAGCCGATGGGAGAGCCGCGGCCAGGGTCCCCAGCGAGATGATCGACCGGATGCACCGTGACTTTGCCCGCCACGATACCGATTCGCTCGTCACGGCGCTGGCCGCTTTGTGGTCCCTCGATGTCACCGAGCGGCTCGGCGAGATCAGCGTGCCCGCCTGGATTGCTGCTGGGGCGGCCGATCCCGCCGTGCCACGCGCCGAGACCGTACGGATTGCCCACGCCATCCCCGGGGCGACACTCCGCGTCTACGATCGGGCAGGGCACCTCTTTTTCAGCGAGTGGCCGCGACACCGTGAGGATTTCGCCGCGTGGCGTCGGAGTCTCTGACCATGCCTGCTCTCGAGCGAATCGCGATGACCGGGAGCAGCGGCGTGTATGGCCGCGCGCTGCTGCGGGAGATCCGCCGCAGCATCCCCAACGCCGCGGTGCTGGGGCTCGACCGGCGGCCAGCCTCGACACCCCAGCCGGATTCATTCTGGCAGGGAGATATTCGTCATTCCGAGGCAACTGCCGCAATCCGCGACTTCCGTCCCGACACGGTGATCCACCTCGCCTACGCGGTGCAGCCAGGGCGCGATCTGAGGACGATGGAATCGATCAATGTCGACGGAACACGGGCCATCCTCTCGGCAGCAGCAGCCTGCGGCGTTACACGGCTGCTCGTGGCCAGCAGCGGTACTGTGTATGGCGCCTGGCCCGATAATCCACCGGTCTGCGACGAGACCACGCCACTCCGACCGCGGCGCGATTACTACTACTCCCACCATAAGGGGATCGTGGAGCGGGATGTCGCCGCATTCGCCGCGGCACATCCACAGGTCGCCGTGGCCTGGACACGTCCTGCGATCATTTGTGGTCCTGGTGTGAAGAACTTCCTGACGGACATACTTCTGACGGTGCCGTGCATGGTCCTGCCAGACGGCCGCAATACGCCGCTGCAGTTCGTTCACCACGACGACGTGGCCCGGGGGACACTGGCGATCCTGGTCAGCGGTGGCCGCGGCGCCTTCAACATCGCCCCTGAAGATGCGCTCACGCAGCGGCAGCTCGCCGAGGCCATGGGCATACCTGCTCTCTCGCTGCCATTCTTTCTGGTCGACGCGCTTGCCCGCACGTGGTGGACACTGCGGCTGCCATGGATTGCGACCCCGCCAGGCCTCGTCCACTACCTGCGGCATCCGTGGGTGATGACATCGCACCGACTGAAAAACGAATGCGGCTTCGCCTGCACCTACTCGAGTTGGCGGGCGTTTCGCACGTTGCTCAGGCCTCCTGCCGGCGCGGATAGCCATACCGCGTAAGCACTTCCGCGAGCTGCTCCGTGATCCGCCGTCGCAGCCGCTCGTCGGTGGCGTGCGAGTTTCGCCGGTACTCTCGTTGGGCGTCCAGGTACGACTCCCAGCCGGCATACGTCGCGTCGTCAACGGGCCAGCCGAAGTGGCCGTAGATCATCTGCATCGCTGCGATAGGATCGGCCACAAGTTCCTCATAGCGAACCAGCAGCCGCTGTCGCTCGGGAATACCCTCCCACGTGGCAGTCAGACGCTCATCCATGGCCCTGATCGAGTCGAACACCTGTGATTCGAGCTGCTCACAGGTCGCTCGTTGCAGGCCATATTGGTCGAACATCCGCCGCCAGAAGTGGAGACACGATGGCACAAGGTCGTGGGGATCGCGAACGATGTGGATGAACTCGGCCTGCGAAAAGACGTCACGAATGAGCGGCACTCGGTAGGTATGAAGGGGGTTCTTGAGGACCAGCCGCCCCCGATGCTCGAACTGGATGTGACGCAGGAAATCAGTCCAGGCCCTCACCCAGCGTTGCCGGTCGGCCTCGGTCACGGTTTCGAGATCGGTGTACCGCGGATCGGGAGGGGGCTCGTTCGGGAAGGCCACAATCCACCACGGACTCGGTTGGCCGAGGTTGCAGAGGGCCAATTCATCCTCCTGCGGCCGGTCGTAGCCCATCCGCATGGCATCCATCGGCCTGCGCTCTGGCAGCAGAAAGCCGAGCCAATCCTGGGCGAACTGCTCGGAGAGCACGAAGTGCGTCGGGCAGGCGCACTGCGCCGTGGTGGGGGGGCAGAGCCGTGGATCGCAGGCCAGCAACTCATGCAGCAGCGTCGTCCCACTCCGCCAGTGGCCGAGGATCACGATGGGATCGGCCTCAATCCGCGACTCGGCCAGGCCCCGGCCCCAGGTGGCCCACTGAATGAGGGCGAGGAGTTCGCCGACAGCGCTGGCCGCCGTGATGGCGGCGGCCCGCGGAAGCCGCGACGGCGACACGCGGAACCCGTTGGCGGCGAGCCGCCGCAGCCAGGGAACGAGCCGCACTCCGGTCCACATCGGAAAGACAAGCGAACGTATGGCGGGCATGGTGTCTCTCAGGTCACTTCATGGTGGCCGCCACGTTGGCGCAACTCGGCAGGGGAGGGTACCCTCTCTGACTCCCATCGGAAAAGCGTGGCCGTGGGCCGCGTCGGGACGCCGCCATGCTGATCGATTTCTTTCCACGGTATGCCGTCCGGCTCCTGCTGGCCGGCCTGTGCCTGCTCCCTGTCATTGGCTGGGGGGCCTGGCATGCGTACGACCGTCGCGACAATAGCGTGCTGGGCTGGCTTCCCGAACGGTCGCCCGTGACGCGGGCCTACCGCGAATTCCTGCGAGATTTTGGCCCCGATGAAACGATCCTCGTCAGTTGGCCGGGGTGCACACTCGACCATCCGGGACTCGAGCGGCTCGCCGAGGCGGTGGACGGCAGGATCGCCGCAGCAAACGCCGGCGCCATGCCACAGTGGTTTGCCTCGGTCACCACGGGCACCCGGCTTCGTGACCGCATCGCCGAGGCGACGCGGGGCGACGTCGCCTCGGCCGTGGACCGGCTCCAGGGGGTGATCGTGGGCACGGACGGGCGGACGACCTGCTGCGTCATCACGCTCTATCCGCTCGATGACCCGTCGCGTCGGGAGGCTTTTGCATGGGTGAGGGAGACAGCCGCCGAGTCGGCGGCTGTCTCCCCGGCATCGCTGCGGCTCACCGGTGATGCCGTGATCGGCGTGGCGATCGACGTGGAGAACGAGCGAACCGCCGGCACCTGGTCGAATCTGGCGATGGGTGCCGCCTTGGTCGTTGCCTGCGTGTCGCTCGGCAGCCTCCGTCTCGGCGTGATGGTGATTGCCGTCGCCGGGATCTGCTCGGTAGCGGCCGAGGCTCTCGTCTACTTCACAGGTGGCACGATGAACATGCTTGTCTCGCTCGTCCCCGTGGTGACCTTCGTGCTGGCCATCTCGGCAGCGGTTCATCTTGCTGCGTACTGGGCCGAGGAAGCGGCTCGCTGCGGGTTGCACAACGCTCCAGCGGCGGCTGTTGCGATCGGCTGGAAGCCGGGCTTCGTCGCGGCGCTCACGACCGTGCTCGGGCTGGCATCGCTGTGCGTGAGCCAGGTGCGGCCCGTATGGCAGTTTGGTCTGTATGGGGCGATCGGTACCAGCGTGGCCTTTCTGATCGTCTTCAGCGTCCTGCCGGCGCTCTTGCAGCTGTTTCCACCCCGAGCGGTGGTGGCTGGGGCCACAGGGCAGATGCCCCGCTTTACGGCAGCCGTGCGGCGGCTCGTGTCACTGCACCGGCTGTCGACGATCGCCTGCCTCGTAGCGATGGTGCTGGGTACGGCCGGCCTGTCACGGATTCGCACCGAAGTGCGGCCAGCTCGCTTTCTTCCGCCAGAAAGCCGGTGGATTGCCGATCTCGACTGGTTCAACGAGCATGTCGCCCCCTTTCAGACGGTCGACGTGGTACTCGCGTTCGAAGAACCACAGGCAGGTCTCGGTGACCGGGCGGCGCTCACTCAGGAAGTACAGGCGCACCTGGCATCGCTCGACGACGTGCGGGGCAGCATGTCGGCGGCCACGTTTCTTCCCGATGATCTGCTGGGCTTTGCCGACCGCGGC